>CAYVBB010000083.1:0-6649 GCA_964448515.1 uncultured bacterium
TTAATTGGAGGAGAAAATTCTAGAGCTGCTGAATTATTGTTAGAATGTTGATTATTATATAATATTAAGTTCCCTTCCCCTGGATATCCTTGAGGAATCCAGTTCACACTATGCTGACTATCTAATATTTGGTCTCCACTGTTGCCTCTATCATAGTTAGCTGGGTTTCCCCATCTATATAAAAAATCACCACCCATATTAGAATTACCTCCAGAATGAGAAGCAGCTTCTTCTGTAGTAGTACTATGATCAATAATATATATTTCACCCATATGTCTTGAAGACATTACTATTTGATCTAAATCAGCATTATAATCAATAGCATTTATATGCATCCAATCTCCATTTGCATTACCACCAGGACCACCATTACTTCCAACTGAATTGCAATTTATATCCATAAGTTCTGGATGTTCTGAAATAACTCCATACATTGCATCATATTGATTTCCTATATCTTGAATTAAATGATCCCATAAATGCCACTCCCAAACTACTGTAGCATCTCCAGTCTCTAGATTAGGTTCAATTTCAAATATTGCTGTTGACCACATTTGATTTAATGAATTATTAACAGAAGTTCTGCCGTAAGCACTCCAATCAGATTGATACTTTCTTTCCCATGCTACTAAAATAATATTGCCATTTGGTAAAACATCAATATCATGATGATGTTGATATGTTTGATTAGATACTTCATGAGACCAAAGTAAATCGCCTTCCCAGTTATATATTTCTACTTTTCCTCCAACACCACCAGATTCCATTGTTGGACTGTTGGTTTTACAAGGATAATATAATAGAGTATTTTCAAATCCAGGTTCATCTCCTTGAAATAAATAAGGCATACTTGCTGCTCCACTTGAATGACTCCATGAATTATAAGTGGAACCACTTGTATCTTTTAAATAGGAGGTTGAACTTGAATTTCCACCACCACCTGCACCACCACCTTGAGGTGTATATAAAACATATCCTTCAAAAACATCTTGAGATATTATTAGTTGTAATAAAAATGTTATAAAAAGTGTTTTAATCATATTTTCCTTTTATTTACCTGTTCAAAATTAAATAATATTATTAAAAACATATAATCTTAAAATGTAATTGATTGTAATAAATAGTTACTTTTTTATATACTATTAAGTTTGAAATAATAATGTAATTTTAGATATGCATATTTCAATATTTAGAAGAATAGTAGTTGTATACTCTATTATAGGTAAAATTTTTGGAAAATGGGTATCACCTTTTATTTTATTCCCTATATTTTTTTTTCTTAGATTGATTGTTTTTTTATTTATGTTTTTAGATAGATGTTTTTATTTTTCATTATCAAAAATAACAATTAAAAATCCTATAGTAATTGTTGGAAATCCACGATCAGGAACGACTTTTTTACAAAGGTTTTTAGTAAATAATGGGTTTGGCCAGGGATCCCAGCTTTGGCAAATGATTTATCCTTCTGTTATTCTTCAAAAATTATTAAAACCCATTTTACCATTATTAGAATTTATTAGTCCTGCTAAACACCATTCAACAGCTGCGCACAAGACAAGTTTATCTTCAGTAGAAACAGATGATGTTGGTATGCTATTTAGATTTTTTGATGGATTTTTCTTATATGGATTTTTCTTGTCATGGTCTAAAAAAGATTTGTTTAGTTGGGGTGATCCAGATATCAGGAATAATTCAATTAGAGATTTTAATTGGTTGGAATCTGTTTGGAAAAGAATTTTAATAAACTCTAATAATGATAGAATTGTTGCTAAATTATTCTCTGTAAGTGCAAATTGTCCAAAATTTCAAGCAAGGTATCCAGATTCACGATTACTATATATGGTAAGAAATCCAGTAGATGTAATTCCATCTGGATTGAGTCTTGTTACTGGAGTTTTAGATAAGAAATTTGGTTTTTGGAATAAACCAAAAGAGAAAAGGGATAGATTCATTAGTAATTTATATAGAGGTTTAGTTGAGTTGTTATTAAGATTTGAGAGAGACTGGTCAAATGATAAAATTAATAAGGATAAAATTTTAATAGTAAAATTTGATACTATGATGAATAATTTTGATTCATTAATGAATGAGATAATTTTATTTACAAATCATCGTAATTCATCGAGTTTAAAATCTACTATTAAAGAAACATCAAATAAACAGAAAACTTATAAAAGTGAACATAAGTATGATTTATCAAAATTTGGTTTAACAAAAAATAAAATTGAACAAGATTGCAAAAAATATTATGAAACATTTATTAATTAGTATTTTTTTAAATTCTATATTGATTAGTGAAGTTCCAAGTAAAGATTTTGATTCTTGGAATATACTTCAAGAAGGAGATATTTGGATTGGAAATTTTGAAGATGATTTTCCTTGGTGTAAAGCAAAAATTAGTCTACCATATTCAATTATAGATATTTTGCCAATAATTGAAGATGTTAATAATTATCATAAAATGTTAGATTCAGTTGTTTATTCTACTAAAGATAAAAATGATATAGCACATATTAGAATTGATTATCCTTTTCCATTTACAGATAGAGAATATATTGTTAAATTTAAAAGAATTATTGATGGAAATGATATTGTTTATGCATTTGCTACAAATGATAGCCTAAACCAAATAATTGATCCAAATTATGTACGATTAATAAATGCAAAGGGTGAATGGAGATTATCACCAATTAATAAGGATTTAACTGAAGTTTCATATATATGGAATGGAGAGCTTCTAGGTGATTTCCCTAGCTGGGCATTATCAAAAGCTTGGATAAGGCATGGGAATGAAGTATTAAGTAATTTATCTGAAAATTTAAAGGAGAATAATGAAAAATAAGTTATTAAGTATTTTAATATTATCTGTGTTAATGGGTAGTCAAAATACTACTGTAAATGGAAACATCGAGTATTATTTTATGTCAAGGTTATCTAACGGTAATATTGTAAATATCCCGTTTAGATTATTAAATCTTAATGTTTATCATCAAAGAGATAATTTAGATATTAATGGACAATTTGCACTTGAATATAGACCTAGGTCAGATACAGATTTTTCATTTGACGATAATCCTACAGATTTCAATTTAGTTCTAAGAGATTTATATATTACATATTATTTAGATAATGGAGAATTTAGTTTTGGTAAAAAAAGATATACTTGGGGAAGTGCTGATGAAAATTCTCCTATAGATAATATAAGTCCTTATGATTATTATTATTTATTAAATGGAACTCAAGAAAGAAAATTAGGTATTTATTCTGCTTCTTTTGATTATTATTTAGACAATGACTGGAAGGTAAGTGGAATAGTTTCTCCTTTGCATAACACAAGTAGGTTTCCAATTGATGATCCTGAATATCCTTTATCATTACCTGTTTCTCCTTCTAGAGGACAGTTTTTATCTATAAATAATCCTTATGAATTAGGTATTTATTTACAAAAATCTATGCAAAATTTTGATTTTACATTGTCTCATTTTAGAGGGTATGATAGAGTTTTTAATGTATCAGGGTTTGCCCTTTATCAATATGGAACAAGTGGAATAAATCCTCAAACAGAAATAAAATATTCCTATAGATTAACTGAAGCAAATAATTTTGGGTTTGTTGCACTGTTAAATGATTTTACTGTTCGTTCAGATATTACATTATTTAGATCATTTGATAGAAATGATATTAATTCATTTATGCTAGCTCCATATTCAATTGATGTCCAGGCAGGAACAGATTATTATAATATTATTACAGCTGAAGATGAAGAATGTGCACAAATGAATAATCAAGGAGAAAGTGTATATATTGATTGTATTTATCCATTCAAAGAAGATGCTAAATACATGCAAGGAATATTTCAGATTGAATTGCCGCTTCCAAATGATTATCAAGTTAATATTCAGTATTTTCAATATGATATAAAAAAATATACAAATTTACTTACGGAGTATGATTTACCAAGTAATGTTCAACTTCCTAATGTTCAAATAGATATTTCTAATGCAGATAGTGAAGATTTATTCTTACCAGGAATGGGAGCTCCTTATTCTATATTATCAAAAAAATTAACTTTTATTAATTTAGAAAAATTATTAATGGATAATGACTTAAAATTATCTTTTACTTTGGTTCATGATTTAGATGAAGGAAGTGGTCATATTTTTGCTTTTGAATCTGAATTTGATTTTGGAAATGGATTACTAGGGCTCGTAGGATTTAATAAGATAAATGGTGATTCGTCTCAAGGAGATTTATATCGTTTTAATTCTATGGAAGATTTTTCATCATTTAGAACTCAGCTTACCTATAATTTTTAAGAATGAAAATAAAGATTTCAAGAATAGGGTATTATTTACCAGATAATATAGAAACATCAGAAGAATTAGCACCTAAAATTGGAAAATCAATAGATTGGATTACTTCAAGAACCGGTGTTAAAGAAAGAAGAATATCTAATATAGATGTTGATTTAATGGGTGCTAAAGCCTCTAAATTAGCTTTGAAAGATGAAATTCCGGATTTGATTTTAAATGCTTCAGGTGTTGGTAAACAAGTGATACCGGATACTTCTGTATTTATACAAAAAGAGCTTGGGTTTAAAGGTATTCCATCATTTACTATTCATTCTACTTGTTTATCTTTTTTAGTGGCTTTAAATACTGCTGCAAATTTTATTTCTCAAGGTTCATACAAAAAAATATTAATTGTATCTGCAGATAGAGGCACAAGAGGTAGAAACTTTAATGAGCCTGAAAGTGCTGCTTTGCTTGGAGATGCTGCTGCTGCTATATTAGTTGAGAAAACATCAGATAATTTAGAATCATGTATGTTGGATTTTACAATGAACACATATCCTGAAGGTTCAAACCTAACTGAAGTAAGAGGTGGTGGAACAAATCTTCATCCTCATGATAATGAAACAAAATTTGCAGATAATTTGTTTACAATGAATGGACCTATGATTTATAAAATGGCAAGAAAAACAGTATATAATCAAATCCAATTAGATTTAAAAAATAATAATTTAAAAGTAGATGATGTTGATTTAGTTGTTCCTCATCAAGCATCTGGCTTAGCTGTTAAAGCATATAGTAAATATGGTGGCTTTAATAGTGATAAAGTTGTAAATATACTTGATAAAACAGGTAATTGTGTTGCAGCTTCATTGCCTCTCGCATTGGCAATTGCTTATGAAAAAAATAGAATTAAAAGAGGTGATTTGATATATTTTATTGGGACAGGAGCAGGGCTTTCAGTAGCATCTTGTTTGCTTAGATTTTAATCAAGAATAAAATTAACAATACTAATAACATCAACAATATTTATTGTTCCATCACTATTAGTATCTCCAGCACATAATTCATCTACAGTAGCATCGATATTTCCAATAATTATATTAACTGTAGCAATAACATCGACAATATTTATTGTTCCATCCATATTTAAATCCATTGTAACACAAGAGACCTCACAATCTTGATCTGTAGTAATCTCAAATGAATAATATAAAGGATCTATAGAGCTATTTAGATTAGGACTAGATTCAATACATTCTGGAAGATTATCACATAATTGATTCCCTCCTGATCCAAAATATGGAAGAAAAGAGTAGTCATCAGAATTCCAATTTACATTTAAATTACAAAATGAATCTGGGAGAGAAGCTAAATTGTTATTAAAAATCCATAGATAAACTAAGTTTTCAAGATTTCCAATACTTTGTGGTAATGATTCTAATTGATTATATCCCATGTCAAGCCAGTACAGGTTTGCTAAATTTCCAATTTCTTCAGGTAAACTTGTAATTTCATTAAATGATAAAACTAAGAAAAATAGATTCTCTAAATTTGTTATATTGCTTGGGAGCTCAGTTAACTGATTATAATTTGCATATAAAACACTTAATTGAGTCATCTGATCAATTGATTCAGGTAGTGTTGTTAATAATACTTGTCCACCTTGGTAATAATTGCCTACTTCTAACCGGGTAATTCTTCCATTAACCCAATTTTGAGAACCTAAATAAATTGGAGAATTTACATTTAGAGAATTTTCTGTTATAATATCATTTAAAGCATTTAAATCATTATTATAAAAACAATAACTACCATCAAGTAATATAGTTGAGTTAGGTACTATATCGTAATATGTAAATCCTTCATCACAGTTTTGGCATGTACTCCCATCACCATTACAGACACCACATTCATCAAGAATGGCATTTCCATTTGGGATACCAGCACAATCAGAGCATATTGAATTATCTCCACCACATATACCGCATTGGTCCTCAATAGCTGAACCACCACATTCATCATTGCAATCAATAGTTGAATCGCCATCACAAATGCCAGCACAATCTATAGAACCTTCACATGAGCTATTATTAAAAAAAATAGTAAAAATTTTTTTTAGATTTTGATTATTATCTGGAATAATTTCAATATTAACATAATTAGAATTACTTATATTAAATATTCCTGAATGACAAATATTATCAATTATTAAGCAGTTTCCAGTTTCTTCTGTTTCATTTTCAAAATTAACTATTATTTCAAAGTTTGATTCATTATTTATTAGTTCACCTTGATCATAGATCGGATCGCTGCTCTGAGCGCAAGGTGCTTAAGAGTTGCGCCAGATCAGGCGG
>CAYVBB010000084.1:0-6575 GCA_964448515.1 uncultured bacterium
AATTGCACTTATATCTGCAAATAAACTTCAAATAGATGTTTGGATAAAACAAAAGTACAAATTAGGTTCAATAACAAAAAACATTTTAGAAAATAAATCTAAGTATTTAATTGTTACCTTAATTGGTACTACATTATCAAATATTCTTTGTTCATCATTTTTTACTGTTTATTTAATCAATAATAATATTGTTTCATCATCTCTTACATTTATTCCCATATCAATAATTATCCTATTATTTGGTGAAATCATTCCAAAAACAATAATACGAGAGTATGCAAACATTATGCTAATGATACTATCACCTATAATGATTTTATTTTATTATTTATTTTATCCAGTCGTATATATTTTCAATAAATTAAATATTTTCAATAAAAAAATCTATTTGAATATAAAAAGTGAAAAGAAAAATATAAAAAGACAAGAAGTTCAAAATGTATATGAACAAGCAGATGATGATACTTCAATAGAATCTGGTGAAAAAGAAATTATATCTAATATTTTTGAATATAGCACTAAAAATGTATCAGAGATAATGACTCCAAGAACTGATATTTCAGCAATATCAGATCAGTTAAGCTTAGATGAAATTGCTCATATATTTATTGATTCAGGTCATTCAAAACTTCCTGTTTATAAAGACAATATTGATAATATAATAGGAATGATTTATTTATATGATCTTTATTCTAAACCAAAAAATTTATCTGAAATTATAAAAGACACTCTAATTGTGCCATTTTCAAAACCAGTGAATGATTTAATGGAAGAATTGAAAGAAAAGAATTTATCAATAGCAATAATTATTGATGAACATGGGGGTACAGCAGGATTAGTAACTATTGAAGATATTTTTGAAGAGTTATTTGGAGATTTTGAAGATGAATTTGATTATGATGAAATAGAAATAAATAAAAATAATGATGGTTCAATATCTGTTAATGCAAAAATTGAATGCAATACATTTAATAATAAATACGGTAATATTATACCTGAAGGTGACTATGAAACACTAGGTGGATATATAATCAATAAGATTGGAAGAATTCCTCATGAAAACGAACATTTATTTTTAGATATAGGACAAATTATTATTAAAAAATCTTCATCAAGAAGAATAAAACAAATGCAAATATTCTTAAATGGATAAAATAATTTATCTAATTATTTTTTTATTTTCATTTTCATTTTCTCAAGAAACATGGCAAAAAGAAATTCCACCATCAAAATATCTTGAACAATTGGTTATTGAAGGTGAAGCATTACATAAAAATAGTTTGAAATACATTAGTTATAGCGCAATTGTATTAGGATTGATTGGTATAAAAAATAAAGATTACAATGTAGAAGTTGAAGCATTAGGCTATATAGGATTATCAATGGGTTTTATTGGCTTAATTATAGATAAAATACAAAAGAATAAACCGAAAACTCTTCCTGGAAAAGAATATGAAAAAATTAAAAATAAAACAGGTGAAGATAAAGAAATTTTATCTTATGAAATTTTAGTCAATTTAGCTGAAAAATCTAGAAAACCTATTGAAAGAGATAAAAAAAATAAAAAAAAAGAAAATATAGAAAATTATGGACTGATATCAACAGGTATACAACAACTATTATCTAATTTTATAACAAACAGATTTAAAGACCAAAATCCTCAACATGGCATGACACCTTATGAAAAAGTGTTAGACAATTATCTAAATCAAAAACCAATTAACTAATATTAATGTATAGCATATTTGATATTTTCAAAGTAAGCCTAGGTCCTTCAAGTTCTCATACTATGGGACCAATGATAGCAGGAAAACATTTTAGAGATTATATCAATAAAAAATCTCTAGAATCAGAGATTAATCGTATAGAAGTGAAATTATTTGGATCTCTAGCTTTTACTGGAAAAGCTCATGGGACAGATAAAGGAATAATATTAGGTCTATCAGGCTATAGTCCTGAAAAAATAACATCAAAAGATATTAAAGAAACTATTTTAAAAGTAAAAAGAGATAATTCTATTAAAATATCATTAAATAGCTCAATATCTTTTCATGTAGAGAAAAACATAATTATTGATACTAAAAATATACCAAAAGAACACAGTAATACATTCGAAATAAATGGATATAAAAATAAAAAAAATATAATTAAAAAAACATACTATTCTATTGGTGGTGGTTTTATTAAAATAAAAGGAGAAAGAAAAACATTTGTAACAACTAATAAATCTCCATATGAATTTAGTAGTTGCGACAATCTTATATCAATTTGTAAAAAAAATAATATGAATATTCATGAAATAACATTGCAAAATGAGTTAATAAATATTTCAAAAATTAAATTAAGAAAGAAAATTTTAAATATTTGGAATACAATGGATGAATGTATAAAAAACGGTTTAAAAAATGATGGTATACTTGAGGGAGGTTTAAATGTAAAAAGAAAAGCAGCTTCAATATATAAAAAACTTACAAAAAGCAGAAAAATTGATCCTTTGAAAGCTATGGACTTTGTTAATGTATATGCTATGGCTGTCAATGAAGAAAATGCATCTGGAGGAAAAGTAGTAACAGCTCCAACAAATGGAGCAGCTGGCATTATTCCGTCAGTTATTAAATATTATCTTGAATTTACTAAAAAACCAACTAATGAAGGAATCATACGCTTTATTCTTACAGCAGGAACAATAGGTATTTTATATAAAAAGAATGCATCAATATCTGGTTCTGAGGTTGGATGCCAAGGGGAAGTAGGTGTAGCCTGTTCTATGGCTGCAGGAGGACTAGTTAGCGCTTTAGGTGGTAACAATAGAGAAATAGAAGCAGCAGCTGAAATTGGCATGGAGCATAATCTAGGCCTAACATGTGACCCAATAAAAGGATTAGTTCAAATTCCATGTATTGAAAGAAATGCAATAGGAGCTGTAAAATCAATTAACGCAGCAAGATTATCTATGCTAACAAAGGGTAATAATAAAATAAAGCTTGATCAAGTAATAAAAACAATGATGGATACAGGTAAAGATATGCAAGAAATATATAAAGAAACCTCTAAAGGCGGATTAGCTGTCAATGTTATTGAATGTTAAATTATTTTTTTGGAATATATAATTCAGTTATTGAACCTGTTAGAATTTCTGAGGTATTTGCTATAGTTTCTGATAATGTTGGGTGAGGATGTATAGTCATTCCAATATCTTCAGGAATAGCATTCATTTCTAAAGCTAACATTGCTTCACTTATTAAATCTCCAGCATTATCTCCAACAATTCCGACACCTAATATTTGAGTTTTATCAATATTTGTAAGAATTTTTGTTTTACCTACAGTAGCATTCATTGTCATCGCTCTACCATTTGCCGTCCAAGGAAATTCAGCTTTATTATAATTAATAGATTGCTCATTCAATTCTTTCTCCGTTAAACCTGCCCATGCAATTTCAGGGCTAGTATAAATAACTGATGGAATTGCAATAGGATCATAAATACTATTTTCTCCAGCAATAACTTCAGCTGCGACCTTTCCTTCATGAGAAGCTTTATGAGCAAGCATAGGATTACCGGTAACATCCCCAATTGCATATATATTTGGTATTAATGTCCTTCTTTGTTGATTAACTGGAATAAATCCTTTTACATCTAATTGAATACCAGCTTTTTCTAAATTTAAATTCTCTGTGTTAGGACTTCTTCCTGCACATATTAAAACATTATCATAAACATCTTTAAATTCTTTATCATCTTGCTTGAAAGACACTATAACAGAACTATCATTTTGCGGAATAAGACTAGTTACTTCTGTAGATAAATAAATGTTGTCACAGTTACTAATAAATTTATCTACTAAAGGTTTCATTAAATCTTCATCTACCATAGATAATAATGAAGGAAGAAACTCAGCAATTGTAATTTTTGAACCTAAACTATTAAATACAGTTGCAAGTTCAAGGCCAATGTATCCACCACCAATAACTAGTAATTTATCAGGTACTTTTTTAAAATTCAAAGCATCCTTTGAATATAATATTGATGGATGTTTTTTATTTAAAGTTGGAATAACAGTAGATTTTGAACCTGTTGCTATTATACAATTATCAAATGTTAATGAAATAGTCTTTTTCTGATTATCAACAATTGAAAGTTCATTTGCTGATAAAAATTTTGCAGTTCCATTAATAACATTTATCTTGCGAGCTTTTGCCAAGGAATCTATGCCATTATTTAAATTATTAATAATTTTATTCTTCCATTTATGGATTTTATCTATATCAATTTTAGGATTATCAAAACTTAATCCAATATCTGAAGAAGATTTTGCTTCGTTGATAATTTTGCTTATATGTAATAATGTCTTAGAAGGAATACATCCTCTATTTAAACATACACCGCCAAGAGAGCTACTCTTATCCACCAAAGTTACACTTATTCCTAAATCTGCTGCTCTAAAAGCTGCTGTATAGCCCCCAGGACCTGATCCTATAATTACTAATTCTGTATTCACCTTATTATCCATTCAATAGCTTCGGTGATGATATTAATTTAGAAAAAAGATTAGTAAATGTTGCTGCTGCTGCACCATCTATAATCCTATGATCATATGATAAAGATATAGGGAGAATCTTACGTGCTTTAAATTTATTTTTTATAAATACAGGCTTAATATCCATTTTTGAAATACCTAAAATTGCAACTTCTGGAGGATTTATAATTGGAGTAAAGAATTTTCCTCCAATACCTCCAAGGCTTGTAATCGTAAAACAACCACCAGACATATCATCAATAGTTAGACGTTTATTTTTTGCTTTATTTATTAAAACTAATAATTCTGTATTTATTTGCTTAATACTTTTTTTATCTATATTTTTAATAACAGGGACAACTAATCCTCTATCAGTATCTACTGCTACTCCAATATTATAATAATTTTTTTGTATCATATAATCTTTAGATTCACTTAAAGATGTATTAAATAGAGGTAAATCTCTTAATCCAATGGCTGCTGCTTTAATAAAAAATGAAACAAATGATACTTTTGAGTTTTTATCTTTATTTTTAATAACATTTCTAATTTTATCTAACTCAGTTATATCGCACTCATCAAATTGTGTTACATGAGGAATAGATGACCATGATTGATGAAGTCTTTTACCTGTTGTTATTTTAATATTATTTAATCTTATTTTTTCACATAGACCCCACTTAGAACAAGCATTGTAGATTTCATCCATATTATCTGTATTATTATCAATATTGACAGAAATATCAGGTAAATTATTTCTATTATTTTTAACATCCTCTAAAGTAATTCTTCCATTTTGACCTGAACCTTTAATTTCATTTAAATTACAACTTAATTCTCTAGCTAATTTTCTAACAGAAGGGCTAGCATAAACAATAGATTCACTCTTTAAGCTGCTATCCTTTTTAGTATGTTCAAAAAATTCAACAACATCCTTTTGGCTGTTTTGATTACCAGTTTCAAGTATTTCTTTTTTGTTACTAGTCACTTTTTCCTTTATAATGTTTTCAACAGAAGTAGGATATAATGATAAAATTAAATCTCCTGGTGAAATTTTAGCTCCAATTTCAACATGTATTTTTTTTATTTTTCCTGATAAACTAATAGGTATTTCCATAGATGTCTTTTCAGATTCTACAATAATAATATTGTCATTTTTATTTAATTCTTGATTTTCTTTTACTAGGATATCAGTAACTGATACATCCTTAATTCCTTCGCCTATATCTGGTAGATTAAAATTCATAATATTCTTAAAAATTTAACATATAATATTAACTATTTTATTAAATAACATTTAAATAGATTTTGGATTTGGTTTATTAATATCAATTTTATATTTTTTTATAGCCTTATTTAGATAGTCTTTTCTTAATATTCCATTTTTATATAAAAGATTTATTGTAGAAAGAACAATATAATATTTATTTACTTCAAAAAAATCTCTTAATTTTTCTCTTGTTTCACTTCTTCCAAACCCATCTGTACCTAATGAAATAAAAGAACAGTTAATATAAGGAGCAATTTGTTCAGCTACAAGTTTAACATAATCACTTACAGCAACAACTGGTCCATTAGTAAATTGCAAACATTTTTCTAAATAAGATTTTTTAGAAGGGCTGTTTGGATGCAAATTATTCCATCTATAAATATCTTCTGCTTCTTTATGCAATTCTGAATAGCTAGTAACTGACCAAATTGAACTATCAATATCCCAATCATTTTTCAATATTTCTGCAGCTTTATATACTTCATTTAACATTGGTTCGCTCCCTAATAACTGAACTTTAACTTTTTTACTTTTTGCATTATCTTCAAGACAATACATACCTTTTATGACACCATCAACAATATCATAATTTGGCAAAGGGGGATGCATATAGTTTTCATTCTCAATAGTTATATAATAAAAAACATTATTTTGCCATTCATACATATCTTTTAAACCATATTGAATTATAATTGCAATTTCATAAGAAAATGCAGGGTCATACGATTTCAAATTGGGTACTGTAGAAGAAAACAAATGGCTATGACCATCTTGATGTTGAAGCCCTT
>CAYVBB010000085.1:0-6509 GCA_964448515.1 uncultured bacterium
GGCTGCTGGTGTTTATTTGACATATAGGATATTCTCTTTTTTAACTCCTGATGCTTTATTGGTTGTAGCAATAATAGGTGCTATTACTGCTTTTGCTGCAGCAATTAGTGCTATTACAAGAAATGATATTAAGGCAGTTTTAGCTTATTCAACTATTAGTCAGTTGGGTTATATGGTAATGGCTCTTGGTGTAGGAGCACATATATATGCTTTTTTTCATCTTGTAACTCATGCAATGTTTAAAGCTTGTTTATTTTTATGTAGTGGTTCAGTTATTCATGCAATGCATCACTCTCTCCATCATTTAGATGATCATCATACAGATCCTCAAGATATGAATAATATGGGAGGGTTAAAGGATAAAATGCCAATAACTCACGCAGCAATGTTAATTTCAACGCTTGCAATTGCTGGAGTTCCATTCTTTTCTGGTTTTTTATCTAAAGATGGAATATTAGCTGGAACATTATCATACTATCATAGTCATCACGGTTGGACAATAATTTTACCAATAGCTGGTTTTGGAGCTGCTATGATAACCGCTTTTTATATGTTTAGATTGATTTTTAAAACATTCTATGGTAAACCTAAAAAATCTGAAATTTTTAAACATATTCATGAATCACCGTTTGCAATGACAATTCCATTAATAATATTATCAGTTTTAAGTCTTGCATTTGTTTTTACATTTGATTTTAATCCGCTTCATGCAGATGGTTGGTTTAAAAAAATGATTGGCTATGGTAAACATAATTTTCTTGATATGAATGAGATAAAATATGGAATTCATCATGCCCATGATCAAGCAATGATTCTTTCTTTATTAGTTGCTTTTGTTGGTATAGTAACCTCAATAGTTTTTTATTATTTAAATAAAGTTAATGTTAATAAAGTATCTGAATTTTTAGATATTATTGGATTATATAGATTATCAAAAAATAAATTTTATGTAGATGAAATTTATAATTTGTTTTTATATCAACCTTTTATGAAATTTTCAAAATTTGCATCTATTGTTGATTGGGATTATTATGATCAAAAATTTATTGACTCTTGGGGTTGGATAACACTAAGGATATCAAAGCTATCTGGAAATGCTGATTATAATATTTTAGACCAAAAGATAATTGATGGCACATCACATTTAACAAACTTTACATCTAAAAAATTGAAGAAAATTCAATCTGGGATAATTCAAAATTACCTTTTAGGTGGTTTTATGTGTCTAGTAATTATATTTTTATTAATACAACAATTTAATTAGGGAGATTATGGAAAATTATATTTTAACATTATTAATATTTATACCTGTATTTGGTGCAATTCTAATGTTACCAATATCAAAATTATATGGGTCTTCAAACTCTAAGTATGTTGCTTTAGGTGCAACAGGAATACAGTTAATTTTATCAGTATGGTTGTATTGTAATTTTGATTCTTCACTTAGCGTTAAAGAATCACCATTTACGATAAATATACCTTGGATTGAACATTTTAATATATTTTATTACATAGGTGTAGATGGTCTGAGTATGCCAATGGTAATATTAACTGCATTGCTTTCCTTTTTATGTATAATAGTTAGTTGGAAAATAGATAAAAGACCATTGGGTTATTTTTCATTATTTTTACTTCTTGATGCAGGAATGATGGGTGTGTTTTTATCTCTTGATTTCTTTCTTTTTTACATTTTCTGGGAAGTTATGTTACTTCCAATGTACTTTTTAATTGGAATGTGGGGTGGTCCTCAAAGACATTATGCTGCGATTAAATTTTTCCTATATACTTTATTTGGTTCAGTCTTTATGTTATTATCAATGCTAGCACTTTACTACTATACAACTCCAAATACATTTAGTTTAACTACTCTTATGGTTGAAGCTCCTAAAATTGACGCTACTTTATGGGGTTTTGATATGAGATTTCTAATATGGATTGGTCTATTTATAGGATTTGCTATAAAAGTTCCTATCTTTCCCTTTCATACTTGGCTACCATTAGCTCACGTAGAAGCTCCAACAGCTATATCAGTAATATTAGCTGGTGTATTATTAAAAATGGGAACCTATGGCTTGCTTAGAATTAGTTACCCATTATTACCATTTGAAGCAATAAATTTTGCCTATACTCTAGCTATTTTAGGTGTAATTAATATTCTCTGGGGAGCAATTAATGCTATTGCACAAATTGATATGAAAAAAATGGTTGCTTATTCATCAGTTAGTCATATGGGTTATGTTATACTTGGAATGGCTGCAGTAGTTAGTCAATCTGAAGCTGGTGCACAAGCTGGATTAAATGGAGCAGTTATGCAAATGTTTAACCATGGAACAATAACTGCAATGCTATTTATATTAGTTGGTGTTTTATATGATCAGGCACATCATAGATGGATTGTATTTCCTGATAATTATAAAGATCAGGAAGTAGCAGGTAAATTAGGTTTTGGTGGTTTAGCATCTAAAATGCCAGTTTTTAATGCATTAATTATAATAGCATTCTTTGCTGGTCTAGGATTACCAGCTTTATCTGGCTTTATAAGTGAAGCATTGTGTTTTATTGGAGGTTTTAGTGCATTTAGGACAATTACAATAATCGGAACACTTGGGATTTTATTAAATGCAATTTATTTCCTTAGGGCTTATCAAAGAGTATTTACAGGTTCTTTTAACAAGAAATATGATTATTTAAAAGATATTTCAACGAGAGAATTAATAACTGTATTGCCAATTACATTTTTTGTATTTTTATTTGGTATTTATCCAGCACCACTTATAAATATGATTAAACATTCAATGCAAGATTTAATCGATATATTTCA
The DNA here is from genome assembly GCA_964448515.1 of uncultured bacterium. Taxonomy (GTDB): domain Bacteria; phylum Fidelibacterota; class Marinisomatia; order SCGC-AAA003-L08; family D37C17. The sequence goes on from CAYVBB010000085.1 coordinate 2,822, forward strand.
GGCAGCTTTATAAATCCAAAATAATTTTCAAAGCTTATCTTATTTTATTCCTGAAATTACAATTGTAATAACTATATTACTTGCAATTGTATCTGATTTAGTAAATGATTTTAAAAAATATACATATTATTTAATATTATTTGGATTAGGTCTTACTGGTATTTTGTTATTACTAGATAATTCAACAAGTACATCAAAATTTTTATTTAATGATATGTTACTATTTGATTCAGTTTCATATTATTTTAAATGTATAATTTTACTATCAACATTTTCTATTATTTTAGTTTCAAAATATTCTAAAGAATTAGATGATGAATATCGTCCAGAGTTTAATGTTCTGATTCTTGTTGTCTTACTTGGAATGTTTTTAATGACAAACTCAATTAATTTAATAATGATATATCTAGCTTTAGAATTGGTAAGTATTCCATCTTATGTTCTAGCTGGAATTTTAAAGAATGATAAAAAATCAAATGAAGCCTCTTTGAAATATGTTATTTTTGGTTCTTTTGCTTCTGGCTTAATGTTATATGGTTTTAGTTTGCTTTATGGTTTATCAGGTACTTTAAATATTTATGAAATTCATACTTCATTATTATCAGTAAATAATCCAACTGCTGTTCTATTTTCCATCTTATTAATATTAGCAGGTTTCGGTTATAAAATTTCAATGGTACCATTTCATTATTGGACACCCGATGTTTATGAGGGCGCACCAACAACAGTAACTGCATTTTTATCTGTTGCTCCTAAAGCAGCGGGTTTTGCATTAATGTTACGTGTATTTTTAAGTTTATTTACTTATGGAGGAGAATTTTCCTCTACAATTCCTATATTAACCATTAATTGGCCATTACTTCTTGCAATTTTATCTGCTATAACTATGACTGTTGGTAATATACTAGCATTACGTCAAGATAATGTTAAAAGAATGCTTGCATATTCAACTATATCTCACGTGGGCTTTATGCTGATGGCACTTTGTACTTTAACACCAGTTGCATTGACTGGTATTTCATTTTACTTACTAATGTATTCATTTATGAATTTATCATCATTTTATATGGTTATTTATATGTCAAATAATTATAATGCTGAGACAGTTGATGATTGGAAAGGCATTGCATTTAAGGTACCTATATTATCTGCTTTTATGGTATTAAATATGGTTTCTTTAGCTGGACTTCCACCAACATCAGGATTTATTGGTAAAGTATATTTGTTTAGAGGTCTATTCTTTGATCAGGAATTTTATTGGCTTGGGATTATAGCCGTATTAAATAGTGTTATATCTCTTTATTATTATTTTAGAATTGTCAAATCTATGTATTTTTTTGAAGATGATAATATGAAATATAAAAAACCACATCCTGTAATTAATTGGTCAATTATAATTTTATCATCTCAAAATTTATTATTTTATTTTTATTGGTCAGGTTTATATAAATATATTGAAGGTATATTTAATCTTTAATGGAAAAATCAATTAAAGAATCACAAGTAATTATGCATGAATTAGTTCTCCCTAATGATACTAATGTACTAGGAAATGTTCATGGTGGTAGAGTAATGTGCTTGATGGACATATGTGCTGCAATGTCTGCATATAAGCATGCAAGACAGCCTGTTGTTACTGCATCAGTAGATAGATTAGACTTCTTAGCATCTGCTAAAAAGGGAGATATCTTAATTTTGAAATCATCAGTTAATTATGCTCATAGAACTTCTATGGAAATTGGAGTTAGAATAGATGCTGAGAGTCCTTTTACAGGTGAAATAAATCATACAGCTACTGCTTATTTAACATTTGTAGCAATAGATAAAAATAATAAACCTTCACCTATACCTAAGATTAGGCCCGAAACTAAAGATGAGCAAAGAAGGTATGAAAGAGCAAAAGAAAGGCATCTAAAAAGAAGAAATAATAGAATTAAATGAAAGTAATAAAAATTAACAAAGGTCATAATCTGAAAATTTCAGGAAGACCCAAAAATGAAATTTTAGATGTTCCTGAATCGGCTTACGTTGTTTTCCATCCTATAAGATTAAAATCATTTAAAACAAAATTATTAGTTAAGGTTAATGATTTAGTAAAGGTTGGAACACCAATATTTTATGATAAAAATAATTCTGATGTTATGTTTACTTCTACAGTTTCTGGATCTGTTAAAGAAATTGTTTTTGGAAATAGAAGGTCTGTTGAATCTATAGTAATTCAAAATGATAAAAAGTATGAAATGTTTTCATTAGAAATAAATGAATCACGAGAAATTTTGCTAAAATCTGGTTTATGGTCTTTAATTAGGCAAAAACCATTTTCTAAAATCCCTGATTCTAAATCATCACCAAAATCTTTCTTTATTTCAAGTATTCCGACAGAACCTTTTGCAGTAAATAATAGTTTTTTATTTAAAAATATAGATAACAATCTTCAAAGGGGTATTGATGTATTAAAAAAAATATTTAATTGTGATATAAATATGGGTATTTCTGATGATTCAGAATTTACTGAATTGAAAAATATTAACTTTTATAAAATTAATAGATTGCATCCTTCTGGAAATGTTGGAGTTCAAATTCATCACATTGATCCAATAAAAAATGGTGATGATACTAGGTGGTATTTATCAATGCAAGATTTAAATAGAATAGGTTTTTATTTTAATAATAACAAATATTTTAATTTTAAATATTATTCTGTTGGTGGAAATGGTGTGGTTAATCCTTCTTACTATAAAACATTAATAGGCACACCTATAAAAAAAATAACTGGATTTTCTGAAGATAGGATTAGATTTATTTCTGGAGATGTATTAAGTGGTACCGAAACTCAGAAAGAAATGTCAATCGATTTTTATGATGAAGTCCTATCTGTAATAGAATTTTCTGAGAAAAGAGAGTTTTTAGGATGGTTAAAGCCTGGCATTGATAAGTATTCACTTACAGGAACATTTTTATCAAAGATAATATCAAATAATAAATCAAAGCTTAATACACATTTAAATGGTAGTGTAAGAACTATTATACCAATGGGTAATTGGGAGTCTGTTTTACCGATGAATATATATCCAGAATATTTAGTTAAAAGTATACTTTGTAAAGATATAGATATGATGGAAAAATTAGGTATATATGAATCTTCTCCTGAAGATTATGCTCTTTGCTCATTTATATGTCAATCTAAAGTTGAAGTATCTAATATTATCCAAGACGGATTAGATATTATAAGGGATGAAGTGTAATGTTAAGAAAATTATTAGATAATATAGAAAAAACAATACTTGGGAATGAAAAGCTTAAAAAATTTCATCCTTTATACGATGGTTTAGATACATTTTTATATTCTCCTAATACTCAAACATCTACTGCCCCATATATTCGAGATTCTATCGATTTAAAAAGAACAATGATTATTGTTGTATTAGCACTATTACCATCATTTATATTTGGAACTTATAATGTTGGATTGCAATCACCTGAGATATCATCTAGTTCATTTTTAGAATGTTTTATATTTGGACTTTATAGAGTTTTACCTATGTATTTAGTTGTATTTGCAGTAGGGGGGGTGTTTGAAGGATTATTTGCAGTCATTAGAAAACATGAAATAAATGAAGGCTTTTTGGTAACAGGTTTTCTAATTCCATTAACTATGCCTCCAACTGTTCCTCTTAGGATGTTAGCA
>CAYVBB010000086.1:0-6414 GCA_964448515.1 uncultured bacterium
AATGCAGATTATATAGCAAAAGAAAGAAGAATTTCATCATCTCACAGTTATAAGACTGAAGATGTCCCATTCTTAAATTTAATTAAATGTGAAATTGAGACAGAGGATGATTTGCTTGAAATTTCTGGCAGTGTTTTTGATAAAAATCATATTAGAGTAGTTAATATTATGGGATTTAATATTGATTTAAATCCTGAGGGGAATATGTTATTTGTAATTAATAATGATACTCCCGGTGTTGTTGGAAAAATTGGTTCTTTATTAGGTAAATATGAAATAAATATTGCTAGTTATTTGCTTGGTAGAGTTGATAAAAGTAAAGATGCTTATGGTGTTATTAAATTAGATGCTCCTTTGAATGATGATATTCTTGAAAATCTCAAAAAATTAGAAGAAATAGTTAAACTTTGGCAAATCAACGTTGAGTAAGATTAATAAAATTGTAGATTACTTATCTAAAGTTGATTTAGAAAAGAAAAAAACGTTTATAAAGTATCTTAATTTATTAAAAAGAAAATCACGTAAAGTTTCAAATCTTAGTGCAAATAAATTAGAAATTGAAAAAACTAAAGTAGATTTGCTAAAATTGTATTATAAGTTAGGTAAGTATGTTTCAGAAAAAAATTACAATGAAAAGATATCTGACTTTTCTTATGATGATGAATATCAAAGTATAAATAAAAATATTAATAAATTAAAGTTATATATTGAAAAGTTGAAATCTAAAATTGATTAAAAATCCCTCTCATATTTTAATCTTTGAAATGGTTGTTTTTATGGTTAATTTTTACTCGGTTAAACTTTCATTTTATTAGTGCTAAATATTTTTAAAAAATATAAACTCATACTTATTGATAAAGAAAAGACATCTGTCAAAGAGATTAATTCTCGAAAGATGTCATTTTTATTTTTATCAGTATCTTTATTAATCTTATTATTTTTGTCTATTTTATTTTTTTCAAAAGATTTTAATAATTTCATTACGTTAAAATCAATTCAAAGTCACCAAGATGATAATAAAGATTTGCAAATGATTATTGATAAACAAGGCAATAAGATTTCTTTGTTGTTAGAAGAAATTAAACTATTAAATGTAAGAGATAACAATATAAGAAAGTTATTAAAGTTACCTGAAATTAATGATGATGTTAGAAAGCTCGGTGTTGGAGGAAGTCCTTCTAATAAAGATGATAAATTTAATGATTTAGAGTACTTGTTACCAAAGAGTATAGATTTAAATGAATTGAATAATAATATTTCTTTTTTACAAAGATCTATTAATTTAGGGAAACTAAGTTATAGCGAAATTGAAGATAAAGCTAATTCTGAATTTAATTATTTTACTCATTATCCTGCTATAAAACCAGTTAGTAAAGATGAAAGTAAAATGACATCTGGATATGGTTATAGATATGATCCATTTACTAATAAGAAAAAATTACATGAAGGTGATGATTTCTCTGCTAAAAGAGGAACAGCAGTTATTGCTACGGCTGATGGAATTGTAAAAACATCTAGATATTTTGGTTCATTTGGTAATTATATTGAAATTGATCATGGTAATGGATATGTCACTTGTTACGGTCATTTGCATAGTAGAAATATTAATAAAGGTGAAAAAATTGAAAGAGGTCAATTTATTGGTACGGTAGGAAATACAGGAAGGTCTACTGCTTCTCACCTTCATTATGAAATTAAATATAAAAATAAAAGATTAGATCCTTCTGAATTTTATTTTGATTTGTCATTATAGATGTTAGATAATTCAAATATATCATCTGATCTAATTGATAATAAGGTTATTAATTCTCTTACTTATTATATAGAAACATATGGATGCCAAATGAATGTATCTGATTCAGAATTAGTTAGTAGTGAATTAGAAAAAATTGGTTATATAAGCTCTGATAAAATCGAAACAGCTGACTTAATTTTACTTAATACTTGTTCTATAAGAGAAAAAGCAGAAGAAACTGTCCATAATAGATTAGATAGTTTGCATTATTTAAAAAAAAATAATCCAAAATTATTAATTGGTGTTATTGGATGTATGGCACAAAATTTAAAAAATGAATTATTGAGTTCAAAACCATATATTGATATAATATTAGGACCAGACTCCTATAGAAAAATATCAGATATTATATTTGATAGAAATAATCAAATAGATCATATTGTCGATACTAAGTTATCTAAATATGAAGTGTATGAAAATATGTTTCCATCAAGAAAATCTGGTGTTAATGCTTGGGTTTCTATAATGAGAGGCTGTGATAAATTTTGTTCATTTTGTATAGTCCCATTTACTAGAGGAAGAGAAAGAAGTAGAACTATTGATAGTATAGTTGAAGAAATAAATTTAGCTGTTAATCAAGGATTTGTTGAAATAACTTTATTAGGTCAAAATGTTAATTCTTATAAAACTCCTGATGGTGATTTTCCTGTTTTATTAGATAGGGTTGCTAATATAATAGGTGTAAAAAGAATTCGTTATACATCTCCACATCCTAAAGATATTAATGTAAATTTATTAAAAGTAATGAAGAAATATGAGAATATTTGTAATAATATTCATCTTCCATTACAATCTGGCTCTACTGAAATTCTTAAAACTATGAATAGGACTTATACAAAAGAAGAATTTTTAAATCTTGTTAATATTATAAAGGAATATCTCCCTAACTGTTCTATTAGCACTGATATAATCGTTGGTTTTCCAGGAGAGAGTGATTTTGATTTTAATGAAACACTTGAAGTAGTTAAGCAAGTTGAATTTGATTTTTCTTATATGTTTAAATATTCTTCAAGACCTGGGACAAAGGCAGCTCAATTTACTAATCAAATAGATGAAGATATAAAACAAAGAAGATTAGAACAATTGATTGAATTACAAAATAGTATTAGATTAAAGGTTAATAAATCTAAAATAGGAAAAGTAGAAAAAGTATTGATAGAAAAAAATAGTAAAAAATCTGATTTATTTTGGTCTGGAAGAACAGATGGGAATATATGGGCTGTTATAAAAAAAACAGATGAGAAAATTAAAGATATTGTAGATGTTTTAATAACAGATGCAAAAGGTGTCACTTTGTTTGGTGAAAACATTAATAATAGGGGTCAAATTTCATGAAATTGTTAAAGTATATATTTTTTACAATTATTTTAATTTCTTGTATTTTTTTTATTATTCAACTGGATCAGTTAAATACAGTAAATCAAGAACCAATTAAAATAAAAATTCCTTATATAAGTGCTATAGATCCTTCTAATGATGGGGTAAAAGTTTGGGAAGCAATTTTACTTTCTGTTTCTATGGGAGTATTTATTGGATTTTTAATTGCTTTATATCAAATTATTTCTCAAACATCAGATATTATGTCTTTAAAATCTAAAATTAGAAGATTAAATCATGAGTTAGATAATCTTAGAAATCAATCTATTGATGATGATATAGATATAAAAGATGAAATTAGTATGGAAGAAGATTTATAATCTATGTTTTCAATCCTTATTTTAATCCCAATTATTGGTTTAAGTATTTATTTACTTTACTATAGGAAGTTAAAGCCGCATAAAGCTAATAATATAAGAGAAATGTATGCTGAAGGATTAGATATGTTAGTTTCGGGTAAAAGGATTTCAGCTTATAAGAATTTTAAAAATATTATTGATGAAGATTCTAATAATATAAAAGCTTATTTAAGATTAGGTCAGATTTTAAGAGAGGGAGGTAATGCTGTTAAAGCACTTAAAATACATAACAGTTTATTACTTAGAAAAAAAATGACAACCTATGAAAGAATTGAATTACATAAAAATATAGCTATGAATTATTATTCCTTAGATAATTTAGATAAATCAATTTTAGAGGCTGAAAAAATATTAAAAATTGAAAAAGATAATGAATGGGCAATTCATTATCTAATTTCTTTATATAAAAAAAATAATAATTGGATGAAGGCTACAGAATATCTTAAATCATATTTTAATATGGTAGGCAATAGAGATAACCATAAATTAGCACTATATAAAATTCAAAATGCAAGAATAGAAATTGAAAATAATGATTTTGATAAAGCTAGAGAAATACTCGAAAGAGCTTTGAATATTGAAAATGATTTAGCTATTGCTTATTATTATTTAGGTAAAACTTATTCAAAAGAAAGTAGTTTGATATATGATAAAGCTATTGAGTTAGAAAAGAGTGGTTTAAATAGTATTACTGATAAAGATAATTATAATCAGTATCTTACAGATGCAAAAGATACATTGTCAAAAGCAATCCCAATGTGGATTCATTATTTAGAAATTAATCCTCAGCAATCATGGTTTGTTATTCCCTTATTGAAAGATGCTTTATTCTCATTAGATAGATACTCAGAGTTAGAAGATATTTTTTATAAATTATCTGAAAAATTTCCTGATAGTATAGAAATTTTAGCAGCTTTGGCAGATTATTATTCAAATAAAGGTAATCTAGATAAAGCTATAGATATAATAGAAAAGGCATTGAGTCAAAATAAGGACTCTATATTAGTTAAATTAATAAAATTTAAATTAAATATTCAAAAAAATTCTCAAAATATTTCTCTTAATGATATTGATGATATTATATCATTCATTCTGAAAGATACTGCTTATCAAATGATAAATGATCAATCTTCAAATTCAGATATAAAATGGCTATTTAATAATGATAAAGATATTTCATAAATTTTTTTCTTACATTTTTTTCATTATCTTATTTAGTTTTCCTATTTTAGATGATAAATCATTAGAAGAATCTATTGATTATATACTTGAGGGTAATTATATCTATAAAGATAAATATGTAAGTAATAAAAATAGTGAAAGTTTATATTATAATTCTATATACAATATTTTATCTGAGGACAATCCAAAAAATGATTATTTAAATGGACTTATAGAATATAATGGAAAAAAATCTAGTGAATATTTTGAAAACTTTTATAAAATAAATCCTGATAATGAATATGCAGATGATGCTGTAGTAAAAGTTGCAGAATATTATTATTCTAGCGGACTTTATATAAAATCAAGTGAGTGGTATAGGAAAATACCTTTTGAATATTCTGAATCACACCATTTGGATAAATCAATTGCATATTTTTTAAACTCATTATTAATTGCTGGACATAAAGATACTGTAAATTATTATATGGGAATTTTTAAAGACAAGTATCCCAAATTAGATTATTCTAATGAATATTTATTTGAATCAGAGATGAAAAAAACTCCAAATCCATATAAAGTTAAATCAAATAAAATTAATAAGAATTATTTTTCTGTTCAGATAGGTTCGTTTAAAAATTATGATTTGGCAAAAAATAAAAAAAGAATGTTGCATAGTGAAGGTTTTTTATCAAGGATTGAAGAAGTATCAGTTAATGGACAAATTTTTTATTCAGTAAGAGTAGGATTGTTTGATTCTTTAAAATTAGCTAAAAAAGAGCAAATTAGATTAATTTCTAGAATTGGTCTTTATGATTCAATAATTATCGAAATTAAGTAGTTATGGAAGCGAATGTGTTCCTGGTGGACACCACGGTCTTCAAAGCCGTTGTTCTGGTGAATAACTGGAAGGTGGGTTCGATTCCCACACGTTTCCGCAAAAATTAATAAGCATGTCAAAATATATATCTTACATAATTAAATTAACCTGGTTTATTGTTTTTTTATTAATTGTTTTTATAGATAGAGAAAATAATATTCAAAAATTTTCTACAATCGCAATTTTATTATTTATTTCTGTTATCACAGTTATTAGATTACTTAATTCAAGAAATGAGTGGAGAGAAATAATCGAAGATGGCGATGTTGAAATTAAAGAAAAAATTAGTTTTGATGACTAAATTAAGATGTTCCTAACACAATATTTGTTAAAGTAACAATATCTAGAATATTAATTATATTATCAGAATTCATATCAGCGTTTTCATTATAATCAGTATTTCCTAGGATAATATTTACTGTAGAAATTATATCTAATATATTAATTACTCCATCAAGATTTAAATCACCTAAAAGTACTTGACTATCAAAGTAATCATACCCATATTTTTGTGCTCTAGGAATCATTTGATTTCCAGATCCAGGATGTGTATAAGTCCAAATCACATTTCCATCAGCTGATACTTCAAACATATAAGAGTCATCAGCTACAGTTATTAGTGTATTTCCATTTGGTTGTCTAAAAGCTCCAGATTGTACATCTGAGAAAAAATTACTTTGATATAGCCATTCCCAAGATTCAGGACCGTATGGTTGATTATTATCAATTAAGTAAGTTCCATCTTCAAGTATTGGGGGAGAAAACTCTAAAGCAGCAGAACTATTATTTGAATGTTTGTTATTGTATAAAATTAGGTTTCCTTCAGCAGGATATCCTTGAGG
>CAYVBB010000087.1:0-6324 GCA_964448515.1 uncultured bacterium
AAATTATGGAGTACTTGATTATACACACCAATTTGGACTTAATTTTAGATTTTAATGTATAGGTATATAAAAAATATATTAATTATTTCATTTTTTATTAATAGCAGCCTCTATGCTTGTAATAGAGGTGATAATTGTTTTATTCCTGAAGCAGATGCTGGTAATGATAAAACTTATTATATTGGTTCTTCAGTAACTTTAGATGGTTCAGGATCTTTTGATCCTGAAGGTTCAGATTTAACTTATAGCTGGACTTCTGATTATTTCTCCCCTGATTTTGAGGTTGATTTTGTTGCGGATTGTGAGTCGCAAGGTGGACCATCTTCATTAGTAGAAAACTTTTGTGATAGTATATACTTTAATGATGATTTTGAATCTAGTTGTGAAAATAATGGATTAATTCCAACTGTGTTAGATTTATGTGAACAATCTATTTATTCTGATTGGTTTAATTGTGATGATTTAGTAGATAATGTTTGTGAGGAAAGCCCTCCTAATTGTGATATCCCTGTTTTTACTTGTAGTTTTACTGCTCAGCAAATTCCTACAAGTGATTGTCAAGAATTTTATGATTCAATTGAAGAAAATTATAAATTAGGTGGAAGTGCTCCTCAATTTAACTTAGGTGATAGCGCTGCTACTCTTGTAGTTTCTCTTGTTGTTAATGATTGTGAGTTTAACTCTAATCCTGATGAGGTTACAATAACAGTAGTTGATGTGAACCAAGCTCCAGTTATTGATGTTGAGACCTACATAAGTGTAAATAAAAATTCAGAATTCATGTTAGATGCTAGTGGAACTCAAGATGATAGTTCTTTAACGGGGACTATGATATTTTCTTGGGATGATGTCTCAGATGTTTTTACTTGTACTGGAGAAGATTCATCTATATTAACTTGCATTTCTCCTGATGTTTCTTCAGATGAGACTTATACAATTAATCTTACAGTTTCAGATGGAGTTGATTCAGATGTTCAAGCTATATCTATCTTGGTTGTTGCAAATCAAAAGCCCATTGCAATCCCTGGTTCTGATTTAGAGGTTAAGCTTGGAACAACGTTTGATTTAGATGGTTCTTTATCTTATGATCCAGAGGGTGCCAGCTTAACTTATTTATGGACTATACCTGATAATTTTTCTATTGTATCAGGCTCAGTTAATGAGTCTCAAATTACAGTTGAATATGATTTAAGTACAATCCCTTCAGAAAATGAACATATTTTTTCTTTAATGGTTAATGATGGTTCAGATAATTCAGATTCTAATATTGGTAGTGGTATCTTTATTAGTGAATATTGTGATCATCCTGATGATACTGATGGAAGGTATCTTGAAATATATAATCCAACAAGCCAAGATATAAGTTTAGATAATTATGAACTTTGGAGATTGAATAATGGTGGTGAGTGGGGTGATGATGGTAGTAATACTACATTTTCATTGTCTGGTAATACAATTGAATCTGGTAAAGCAATTGCTATAACAAGGAAAGATGAAACTAATAGTGATGCCTCTGAGCTTATTGATTATCAAAATATTAACTATATACATTGGTCTTATTTTAATCCAGGAGGTGATGATGCGATTGGAATTGTATATGATGGTCAATTAATAGATGCAATAGGAGGCACTGTTCGTCCTGGTGGTGGATGGGAAGTAGCTGGCTATATTGAGGCGACAAAAGATGCTGAAATTATAAGGAAAGATTCTGTATTAGGTGGCAATATTAATGATGATTGTTTATCTACTACAGATGAAGGATGGGTCGAAAATGAATTATGCTGGAATTTATCAGCCGGGACTACCATTGAGGATTCTGAGTGGGTGTATTATGAAGACCCCGATGATGAAAATCCTGATATACCTGATGTTGATTCTTGGAATAATGCTGGATATCATTATTGTGCAACTTGTGATAATTTTTTAACAGTAATACTTACAGATAATGATAACCCAGTTGCATTGCCACCATCAGATTTTATCTATAGTGAAATTGGAGATTATTGGTCTCCATCTTGGCAAGCTTTGGAAGGTTCAACAATTATTTTAGATGCTTCTTTATCTTCTGATCCAGAGGGTGTTGATTTATCATATAGTTGGACATCAAGTGATGTAAGTTTTTCTGATGAGAATATTGTAAATCCAAGTATTGTTATTCCATCATTAAGTGAAATTAATATTGTGTTAGTTGTAAGTGATGGGCCAAATAGTGATAGCATAAATATTAAAATTGATGTTGCCTCTATAAATACTAATCCAAATCCTGTAGCTGAATTTACAAGCATGGTTTTAGGTGATGAGATTGTGGATCAACAAAATTTAACTCAGTACTATGAGGGATATACCGTTACATTTAGCGCATTATCTAGCACAGATGATACCTATACTGGGAATTTAACATATAGCTGGGTTCTAAGTCCAGCTGACATTGACTTGACTGGAGCTGAAACATCTGAAGTTAGTTTTATTGTACCTGAATATATAGGCCAAGATAAAAATTATTCATTAACATTAACTGTTAATGATGGGGTACTGGATTCAACTGTAGAGACAAATTTTGTTTTAGAAGCTAGAATGCCTATTGTTGGCATAGCTGAATCTGAGATTGAGGGGAGTGAAAATACTTATGTTAGATTAGATGCTAGTTCTACAACTAATCCAGATGGGAATATAAATGATTTAGAATTTTCTTGGAAACCAAGCTCTCAAATTTCTGGATATTGTAGTAGTGATAATTCTATTTCTTGTGAAGATGATTTGTGTGGTGGAACTTGTGTTGATGATGCATCAATTGCGTTTGCTTTTATTGATAAGAGTATAGGTATAAATACAGCTTATACAATTACAGTTGATGCTGAAAACAATTCAGATTTAGAATCAGAGGAAGCTCAAATTGATATTAATGTCATCGCCCAATATCCTGTTTCAAATCCTGGAATTGATCAAACATATACATGTGGAACTGTAGCAACATTGTATGGGATGAGATCATCTGACCCACAAGAAGAAGTTGTATCATTTGGTCAATGGGAATCTGATACAAGTTGGGATGATGAAACTATTTCAAATGTTATTGCTTTTTATGATGAAAACACTGGATTAAACCCTAAGTCAGGCTATATTTTTACATGGTCATCTCCTGTTGGAGTGACTTTGTCTGATATTAATGCAGTAAATCCAACTTTTACTATTCCTTGCAATGATCCTTTGGTAGGTCAAACATTAACTTTTGATTTATTAATTAATGATGTTAATGATAGTTTTGAATCAAAATCGGTTTCAACTGATGTTGATATTGTTGAAAATGAAGCTCCTATTGCAGTTATTGGTAATTATAGAATTTATAATGAAGGTGATATAGAGGAGTTATATTTATATAGTCATTCTTCTGAATCATTAGAAGATCCTGATACTTTAAGAGCATTAACGGGGCAATCTTATACTTTGTATGGTGAAAATTCTTTTGATAATACTGCTTATCAAGATTTATCTTATACATGGACAGCTCCAGATGGGGTTACTTTATCAGATGTAAATGCTATAAATCCTACATTTACTGTTCCTTTAGACTTGTGTTCAGATGGAGTTTCGTTTACTCAAAAAGATTGTTGTAATAACAACGATGGTAATTGGAGTGCTAATCAGATTTGTTTAGATGGTTCTGCTACATGGATTAGTGAATCTGAAGTTTTAACCTTTGGTTTAGTGGTATCAGATGGAGATTTATCATCCTCAGTATCTATTCCCATGATATATGCTTCCTATACTGAGCCAACTCAACCAAGTTTGTATGCAAGGTCAGAAAATAAAAAAATATATTTATATTGGGATAATTTAGCAGAACAATCAATTGATAATTTGTCAAAGTATGCTGATTTTCAAGGCTATAAGGTTTATAGAAGTACTGATTATGGCCAAACCTGGGGAGATGCAATTTATAATGATGGAGAAGTGGTCGGCTGGCAACCATACGCACAGTATGACTTATCTGCAGAGCAAGATAGTACATACTGTCTTTATAAAAATGCTTTCTCTGATTGCGATAAAAATAATTTAGGTAATACTATTCCAAATGGTGTGTCAACATATAGGTATGATGATATTTCTGATTATGTATCTTGGTATGATGGCTATTATTGGCAAAATTTAGGTTCAAATAGTGGATTAACTCAATCTTTTACTGATGAGGATGTTATTGATGGTGTTGATTATACTTATTCAATAACTGCATATGATGGTGGAGTAAGGCCAGATACTTTGCAATATGGACATTTTGGAGAATTGTCTAATACAACTTGGGATCCTGATGTTTGGAATAATAATAAACCATTATATACATTTAGAGAATATATTGAAGCTGATAGTTTTTATTTTTATAGAATGAATTACACTATTCTTGAATCATATGTAGAAAATGGAAAGCATATGTATAAATTAGATCCACCATCTGAATGGTTAGATAATGGTGTTGTTAATCAGTCTGATATTGATAATGGTGTTAAGATATGGGAAACAAATACAGTTTGGCCAATATCAAATCCTGATGAACTTCCTGCAATGTATAGTCAGGAAACTCCTATTGGTTCATCTTTGGATGATAAGAATTTTGTTACTGTAAGTCCTGGTTCATATGCTTCTAATGTGTCTTTTCCAGAAGAGAGTGATTTAGATGAATTTATAGCAGCTGATTGTCAAGCAATTGGAGATGGTAGTCGTTTTTATGAAATAGTTAATGAATCTGATTTGCAAGATGGCTTTGTTAAATTGGAAATTCAAGCATCTCCAGGCTCAGATATTTTTGAAGGTTATTTTACTGAAGAGCCTTGCTTGTATGCTTATAAAGTAAATTTAGTAAGTCAAAATGATGCACCTGATATCTATGAGCCTATTTCATTTATTATTTCATCTTTAAGTGATAATGAAGGAAATCCAAATAATTTATATAATGATTTATGTACTGGAAATGTTAATTTGAAACCTGATGCAATATTAGATTGTGATAATTTCACATATTCTGAACCTGATTATTTAGTGGAATGCCATGAATTATCATATTTAGATGATCCTAATTATGCTAGTAATTGGACTGATTTCTTTGATGGTGTTAGAATGAGATTTGATAATTCGCTAAGAGAAGAGCCCAAGGGTACTGATGGAGCAGCATTAAAAGAAATTTATTCATATCCAGATTCTACAATTGCTCAGGTTCTTTCTGAAGATGATAGTTTTTATGGGAAAATTGTTTTGAAATATGCTCAAAATGCGTTTTCTAAAAAACCATCTTATGAATATGAATTAGAATTATCTGAAACATTTGTTGATACTGCATTTTTTAATACTACAGGTGGTAGTGCTAATGATTTTAATCATTTAGATGAATGCGGAACTACTTTTGGTACATTATTGCCATTTAGAATTAAAAATATAACAACAGATGATTATGTGAAAGTATCACATTCTGATAATGGAATATGGAATGATGTGGCTACAGAAATCCCATCTTGGTTTACGACTCCTCTTGATAATTCAACGCATCCAGGTTCAAAAGATTGTATTTGGTCACCAGGAGAATGGATAACATTTTGGGATGATGTCCAAGTTGGTGATAGTGAAACGACTGAAGAGGTGATAACATTTAAATTAGAGTTTTCATTTAATCAGTTTATGGTGTCTAATTATAAATCTGAAGTATGCCCTAATGTTGTTGATTATGATGCTACAACTACTTATCCTTTAGGGTCTTGCGTTTCTTCTAATGGTCATGTATGGTATGCTTCTTCAGATGTTAGACCATCAGATAATAATGGTCAGGGTTATACTCCGAATGAATGGTATGATGATGATGATGATTTAACTCAGCTTAATGATAACCCTTGGGAGATTATTTATCCATGGACTGATAGTGATAGGGTTGCCATTAGGCCTCAAAAATGGTTTGTTGATGGTGATTATTGGATTGCTGACATGTCAATGCTAGGAGCTTCAGAAGTAGTTACTGAAAATGATATTTCTGATATTTCTGTTGTTCCTAACCCATATATCATAAGTTCTAGATTTAATGAGTCTGAAAATGGTAATCGTATAGATTTACAAATCTTCCACAGCAATGTACAATTAATATCTATACTATTTCTGGAGAATTTGTTAAGTCTATAAATCATGATGATGATTTTAAAGGATCTACATTTTGGAATTTAAAAAATACTTCTGATGAAAATGTTGCTCCTGGTTTATATATCTATATGCTAGAAACAGATAATGGTCTATCAAAAATCGGAAAATTTGCGGTGGTAAGATAATGTTTAGATTAAAATCATATTATAT
>CAYVBB010000088.1:0-6277 GCA_964448515.1 uncultured bacterium
GCTTAACATTGGTGTGAAAAAAATGTCAAAATCTTTATGTAATATTTTTTATATACGTGATTACATTGAAAAATATCCTGGAGAAGTTTTAAGATTTGCATTGATGTCTGGTCATTATAGACAATCTTTAAATTGGACAGATAAATCTATTGAACAAGCTCATAGTACTTTGAATCGTATTTATAGAATATTAAAGAAAGTTGAAGATGTAAAAATTGATAAAAACAATGTAAATTTATTACCTAATAGTGTACTAAATTGTTTATGTGATGATTTAAATACACCTGAAGCTTTAGCAAAACTTAATGATTTTGTAAATAAGCTATCTAAGGCAAATAAAGATGATGATATAAAGCACTTAAAAGAACAGGTTATAGCAACAGCTAATATACTTGGTATTTTAAATGAATCTCCTGATAATTGGTTAGGAATAGGAAAATCTTCTGATAGTAATGAAGATGAAATTAATCGATTGATTGAAGATCGAAATGAAGCAAGGGAATTGAAAGATTTTAATAAGGCTGATGAGATTAGAGATAAATTAAGTAGTATTGGCATAGATATTGAAGATACTCCAGATGGTACCATTTGGAGTAAAAAATAAAATGAATGATAAATTAATAAATATAACTCTTCCTGATGGAACAGTATTAAATAAGCCTACTAGGACTACAGGCTTTGATATTGCTTTTGGTATTTCAGAATCTTTAGCGAAACAATCAATTGCTGTTGAAATTAACAATGAATTCAAAGATTTATCTTATCCAATTGATAAGGATTGTACTTTGAAAATTCTTAAAAAAGATGCTGACTATGCACTTGAATTAATAAGACATGATTGTGCACATGTAATGGCTGAAGCTGTTCAAGCATTATATCCAGGAACTCAAGTTACAATAGGTCCAGCTATTGAACATGGATTTTATTATGATTTTGCAAGAGATAAACCTTTTACTGTTGATGATCTTGAAAAAATAGAAAAAAAGATGCATGAAATTATTGATGAAGGTCTTGAATTTAAAAGAGAAGTATGGAATAGAGAAGAGGCTATTAAGTTTTTTGAAGACAAGGGAGAGCTATACAAAGCAGAAATAATTAAAGATCTACCTGAATTTGAAGAAATTACTGTTTATCGACAAGGAGAATGGCTTGATTTATGCAGAGGGCCTCATTTACCAACAACAAAGCATATTGGTAAATCATTTAAGCTTATGAAAGTTGCAGGAGCTTATTGGAGAGGTGATGAAAATAATGAAATGTTAACCAGGATATATGGTACTGCATGGAGAACTGATAAAGAACTTAGAGCTTATTTAAATATGCTTAAAGAAGCTGAGAAAAGAGATCATAGAAAAATTGGGAAGGAAATGAAACTTTTCACATTTGATGAAGAAGTTGGAGCTGGATTACCTCTATGGTTACCAAACGGTTCTGTATTAATAGAGGAATTAGAAAATCTAGCTAAAGAAACTGAAACTGATGCTGGATATGATAGGGTAAAAACTCCTCATATAACAAAAGGTTCATTATATGAAAAATCTGGCCATTTATCTCATTATAAAGATAGTATGTTTCCTGCAATGGATATTGATGGGAATGAATATTATTTAAAGCCAATGAACTGTCCTCATCATCATAAAATATATGCAAGTTTACCCAGAACTTACAAAGAGCTGCCAATAAGGCTTGCTGAATATGGTACTTGTTATAGATATGAAAAATCGGGTCAATTATTTGGTCTTATGAGAGTTAGAAGTATGCAAATGAATGATGCACATATATATTGTACTGAGCAGCAATTTAAAGATGAATTTCTTGCTGTATGTAATATGTACTTATACTATTTTAAAATTTTTGGAATTGATAAATATGAGATGAGACTAAGTCTTCATGATCCTAAGAAATTGGGAGAAAAATATGTAGATGAACCTGAGCTATGGATTAAAACAGAAAAACTTGTTAGACAAGCCTTAGAAGATGGGGCGTTAAATTTTGTTGAAATTCCTGGAGAAGCTGCTTTTTATGGTCCTAAAATAGATGTACAAGTATGGAGTGCAATAGGAAGAGAATTTACACTTGCAACAAACCAAGTTGATTTTGCTATTCCATCTAGATTTGATTTAACATATATTGATAAGAATAATAAAGATCAAACTCCTTTATGTATTCATAGAGCTCCACTTGGAACTCATGAGCGTTTTGTAGGTTTTCTTATTGAACATTTTGCAGGTAATTTTCCATTATGGTTGGCTCCTGTTCAAATGGTTATTATTACAATCTCAGATAAATTTATTGATTATGCTGATTAAGAGAGAATCAAAGAGATCATATTGAGGCAAAAGAATTGAAATCTAATGGTATAAGAGTAAATATTGATAGTAGGAGCGAAAAAATGGGTGCAAAAATTAGATTAGCAGAGATTAATAAAATACCGATTATGGCTATAATCGGTGAAAAAGAAGTATCTGATAATACTGTATCAGTTAGAAGAAAATTTAAAGGTGATCAAGGTTCATTAAAATTGAATGATTTTATTCAAAATATTAAAAAAGAGATAGATAATAGAACTTTGTAAATGAAATATCTTTCACGTTTATTTATATCCTTTTTTATAAGTATTATAAAAATTTATCAAATAGTTTTTTCTCCCTTATTAGGTAAAACTTGTAGATTTAATCCAACATGCTCAAATTATACTAAACTATCAATTGATAAATTTGGTGTTATAAAAGGATTTTATCTAAGTATTAAAAGATTATTAAGATGTCATCCATGGGGTTCATCTGGTTATGATCCAGTCCCAGATAAATAAAATTAGAAAGGACATTTATGTTTATTTTAAAAAAGTATAATTATTGTTTAATGTTAGTATTTTCCTTATTTCTATTTTCATGTTTAGAAACAAATACTATTAACACCTCAGTTTCACCAGATAAATCATTGAAACTTGAGATATATTCTGAAAATAATAGTATATACTATTCACTATATAAAAATAATAAACCAATTATTGATAAATCTATGTTAGGATTAAAAACAGATAAATTTGAATTTTCTAATAATATTCAAGTTTTAGGTATATCTAAAACTAATAAAAATGAGAATTGGACCCAAGTTTGGGGTGAAAAAAAAGTAATCCAAGATAATCATAATGAAATTGCAGTAAATCTTCTATCATTAGATACAAACTTAAAGATGACATTAAGGTTTAGATTGTTTGATGATGGTTTAGGTTTTAGGTATGAACTTATGGATCAAAATGGATTAGATAAGTATAATATTATGAATGAATTAACTGAATTTAATTTCTCTGAAGATTCTAATTCATGGTGGATTCCTGCTTATGCATATAGAAGGTATGAATTTTTATATGCAAATACATTAATAAGTGAAATTTCTAGAGATAAATTTTCAGAATTAGTTGAATATTTAAATGGACCAAGAATTGGACCTGAAGCTGTTCAGACACCATTTACAACTCAAAGAGAAGATGGTATAACAATTGCTATTCATGAAGCAAACCTAACAAATTATTCTAGTATGACTTTAAAGGCTAATGGTAGTAAAAAGATGCAATGTGACTTAATTCCATGGTCAGATGGAGTTAAAGTTAGAGCTAATGGAGCGCTAAATAGTCCATGGAGAACTATTATTGTAGGGAATAATCCAAGTGAAGTTGTTATGTCTACTTTAACACTAAATTTAAATGAACCAAATAAATTAGAAAATACAGATTGGATTGAACCTGGGAAATATATTGGTTTATGGTGGGAGATGATTGGTACAAATCAATCATCATGGGGTTCAGGACCTCATCATGGTGCAAAAACTGATAAAGTTTTAGATTATCTTGAATTTGGAGCAAAATATGGTTTTGATGGTGTTCTAGTTGAAGGATGGAATCTAGGATGGGATGAAAATTGGTGTTGTACCGGAGATGGTGAAGATTTTAAATTCTATGAACCGCATCCAGAATTTGACAATAAAAAGGTAGCACAAATTGCTGAAGATTTAGGAATTAGATTAGTTGGTCATCATGAAACTGGAACACAGATAAAAAATTATGAATCTCAATTAGATAATGCATTTAAGTATTGTCAGGATCATGGTATTAGAGTTGTAAAAACTGGGTATGTTAATGATGGTAGTCAAAACATAAAAAGGATTGATAATAATGGTGATTTACATATGGAGTGGCATCATGGTCAATATATGATTGAACACTTTAGGAAAGTATTAGAAACCGCTGCTAAATATGAAGTTAGTATTGTTGTTCATGAACCCATTAAAGATACGGGCCTTAGAAGGACATATCCTAATATGATGTCTCGTGAAGGTGCTAGAGGGCAAGAGTTTAATGGTTTTATGCCTACTGATTATAATAATAAGCCAAATCATACAACAATTTTACCATTTACAAGGTTATTAAGTAGTCCTATGGATTATACTCCTGGTATTTTTAATTTAAAGGAATATAGATATAATAGTAATGATGATAGGACAATTAATAAAAATCATCATATTCCAAGTACTATTTCAAAAGAATTAGCTTTATATGTTGTGATTTATGCACCTATGCAAATGGCAGCAGATTTACCACAAAATTATGAAGGACACCCAGCTTTTCAGTTCATATTAGATGTTCCAACTGATTGGGATGACTCTATTGCAATAAATGGGGAAATTGGTGAATATATTACTATGGCACGAAAAGATATAGATAGTGATGATTGGTATTTGGGAAGTATAACAAATGAAAAAGGTAGAAATATGACAGTATCTTTTTCATTTTTAGAACCAAATAAAACATATAATGCTACCATATATAAAGATCCAAATGGAGGTGGTTGGTTAAATAGTCCTGAAGATGTTATTATAGAAAATATGGTTGTTGATTATACTACTCTATATAAAATAAGTCTTCCTGAAGGTGGAGGACAAGCTATTAAATTCACACCTATCAATTAAGTGTCTATTACACAAATATTTATAAATTTTATATTTATAGTTGTTGTTTTATTTTCCTTGTTCTCATTATATAAATTTGAACTTGAAGATTCTGATAGAACAATAAGTGGAAAAATATTAAAATCATCAGCACTTACTGTTGGTTTATTATTTTTAGTTTGGTATTTAAATTGGTTTGTAAAAGCTCTTGTTATGTTTATTAATTATGAATTATATAATTAATTACTAATTATAATATTTACAATACTTATTACATCAATAATATCAATTTCATTATCAACATTTATATCTGAAATTATATATTGTTTATCAGTAAATACACCCTCGTTAATTATAAAATTTACAATTGATATTATATCAACTATATTTAAGATATTATCTTCATTAACATCTCCAACAATTATATTTTTACATGTGTTTATTGAAAATTTTGGAATAGTAATATCAGTTAGACCAATTTCATAGGTTCGTATTATTGATTCATACCCATTTAATGGAACTCTTAATGAGTCTGTTTCCCAATGAGTCCATAATAAGTTATTATTGAAAGAATTAGAAACATTTATATTGTAAGTTGAATCTGTTACATTAGTTAGTATACCTGTTTCTAAATCATTATTACTAAATTTCCATCCAAAAATTTTTGGACAATTTATTTCTTTTATGACATCATTACTATTAGCATACTCAATAGTATCACTAAATGTTGATGGAAATTCTAGTTTATATGCAATATCCATATCTTTGGAAACATAATTGTATAACATTGATGAAAAAGCAGTTGCTTTTTTATTAAAATTAGACTCTGTATCAATAGCATCAAATCCAGTAGGACCACTCACATTGTGTGCTAATACCATATTAACTAGATTATTATTTAATATATTTTCTGTCATAGATGAAAGAAATAATGCATGAAGCCAGGTGTTTCTATAGATTTTATTAGTTGATTTATCAAATAAATTATATTCAGTTACATTGATTCTATGATTTTGTATCTGTGGTATTGTATCTTGAAAGCCACGCCATTCTTCAATTCTAGGAACATCATAAAATGGATATGAAATAAACTTTCTATCTGAATAGTTCATATGTTCATCTTTCATATATAAGTATACATGCCAAGATAAAGCATGAAAGGATTCTGGATCAACAAAAGAATATAAACTATCATTCCAATGTGCTGCTCTTTCTGTATCACCCCAATCACCATTTCCTCCTACTAAGGTAAAATCTACATCAGGAACTATCATATCAAGAGAATCAATATATCTTTGACAGTCTCGAGCATAGTCTCCTGCTGTTGGGT
>CAYVBB010000089.1:0-6239 GCA_964448515.1 uncultured bacterium
AATTATCGAACAATTTTTATCATTAGTAATTATTCATTTTTTAGCAGTGATTAGTCCTGGCCCTGACTTTGTTATTGTTACTTCTCAAAGTATTAAATATGGTAGAGTTAATGCACTTAAAACAAGCATGGGAATATCATTAGGTATAGCAATCCATGTTTTATATTGCATATTTGGGTTAGATTATATTTTTATTAATAATAATTATTTTTATAATATTATTAAGTATTTGTCATTGCTTATTTATTGTTTTTATCAATATCATTAATAAATACTAAAAATAATGATAAAAATTCATTGCCAAATAATTCGGTTAATTTAAAAAACCCTTTTTTAATAGGTTTTTTTACAAATGTGCTTAACCCTAAAGCTATTCTTTTTTTTATTTCATTATTTACTGTTTTTTTAGATCAATCAACTCCTATTTATATTAAAATTATTTATGGCATTTGGATGGTATTTTTTACAGGTATATGGTTTTGCATAGTATCTATATTTTTTACTTCTGATTATTCAAAAAAAATTATAAATAAATATTCGATAATAATTAGTAAAATTATGGGTATAATTTTATTAATTATTTCAATAATTTTAATTTTATAGTTTATGGATATAGGTTCATTATTATTAAATATTGGTTTTTTACTTAATCTAATTGCTTTAGCTTTTAGAGAGATACTTTGGATTAGAATTTTATTAACTCTTGGATATTTTTTAAGATTTATTACTCAGAGTATAGTAGAACAAAATATGAATTCTTCCTTTTGGATGATAGTATTTGTAATAATTAATTTATATCAAATTATTAGAATTATTAATGAAAGAAGAAAAAGATATATAGAACCCAAAATCTTTGATATTTATGAGACAGTTTTTAATAGTTTATCAACGTTTGAATTTTTAACTTTTTGGAAAATGGGTATAATAAAAAATGTAGAAGGTGGTAGTGTTATTATACAAAAAGATGATAAATTAAAATCTATATTATTACTTATTAATGGTAAGGTAAATGTTAAATCTCATGGTCATACAATTGCGTACTTACCAAGAGGTAGTTTTATAGGTGAAATAAGCTATATAACTAAAGAAGGTGCTTCTGCAGATGTTATAGCCGATGGAGATGCAACTTATATTGAATGGACTAAAAAAGAATTAAAAACAATTCAATTAAATAATAAAATATTTTGGACAAAAATTCAAAATATTTTATTAAAAGATTTGATTATTAAATTGAAAAGATCTTCTGTTAACTAGGAGTATTAGAAATTAAAAAACCAAAAATTATAATAAATAAAGTTTATACTAAAACAGGTGATGAGGGTAAAACTTCGTTAATTGGAGGTAAAAGAGTCCTTAAAAGTAATAAAAGAGTTTCAGCTTATGGCCAAATTGATGAATTAAATGTAGCTGTTGGTTCATGTTTAGTAGAATTAAAAAAAATAAATAATATAGATTTATTAGATTTAGAAAGTGTATTAATAAGAATCCAAAATGAATTATTTAATTTAGGTAATATGTTAGCAATAGATGGAGGAATTAATATAAAAGATATGCCTAGTATTAATGCTATAAATGTTGAAAAATTAGAAAAAGATATTAATTATTATAATGATTCTTTATCTGAATTAAATTCTTTTGTGTTGCCTGGAGGTAATGAATTAAGTATTAGATTTCATTTGGTCCGTGTCAAATGTAGAAAAATAGAGCGCTTTATAGTTAAGATATTGAATGAAGAATTAATTGATATGATTATTTTAAAGTACTTAAATAGAATGTCTGATTTGTTTTTTGTTCTTTCAAGATATTGTAATTTTATATTAGAAGATAAAGAATTAACTTGGAATTCAAACTGTTAATGTTATGATAGATAATTTAGATTGGTTTACTAGATTTTTTACTTATTCTTCAATTCAAGTGAAGTTTATTGCTTCTTTTATAGCTATTCTCTCCTTTATTATTTTAAGAAAATTATTTTTAAAGATACTTTTTAAAAATACATCAAATGCTCTAATTAGATATAGATGGCAAAAAATTTCAAGTTATGTTATTAATGTTTTAGGATTAATTATCGTTGGTCAGATTTGGTTTAAAGGCTTTGAATCTATTGCTACATATTTAGGTTTATTATCTGCTGGTGTTGCAATAGCATTGAAAGATCCACTTGTCAATCTTACTGGTTGGGCTTTTATATTATCTAGAGCCCCATTTGTTGTAGGTGATAGGATACAAATTGGAGAACATTCTGGAGATGTAATTGATATTAATTTTTTTAAATTCACTTTGATGGAAGTTGGTCATTGGGGTGAAGGAGAACAAGCTTCAGGAAGAATTATACATATTCCTAATGGAAAAGTGTTTATTGATATATTAGCAAATTACAGTAAAGGGTTTAAATATATCTGGAATGAAGTCCCTGTTTTATTAACATTTGAAAGTGATTGGAGAAAAGCAAAAAAAATACTTGAAAAAATTTCAAAAAAACATACTGCGAATATCAGTAAGTAGCGGCAAAGAATTTTAAAGAAGTTTCAAAGTTGTATATGGTTTATCAACCTGATTTTAATCCTCAAGTTTATACTAAAGTTGAAGATTCTGGTATTTTATTAACAATCAGATATTTATGCAATCCAAGAAAGAGAAGAATAACAAGTCAATTTATATGGGAAGATATTTTGAATGAATTCGAAAAGGATGTAAACATTGATTTTGCATATCCAACTACAAGGTTTTTTGATGCAAAAACAGAGTCTGAAAAATGAAGTTTTTAACCTACTCCTTTAATGGTGTTAAATCACTGGGTTGTATAATTAATCAATCTTCTATTATAAATATATCTAAAGCATCTAATAAAACTCTTCCAAATAATCTAAATGATTATCTTAGAGATTTTCAATCTAATAATATATCATTAAAAAAAATTATCAACTCAGATTACATAAAAGTTAACAATTTGAATGATGTTAATATTGAAACATTAATTCAACCAAATTCTTTTAGAGATTTTTACGCTTTCAGACAACATGTTAAGGCTGGTAGGAAAAGTAGAGGTCTTGATATGATACCTGAATATGATGAATTTCCTGTATTTTATTTTTCAAATCATAATTCAATGATTGGTTCTGGTGAAATTGAATTATTTGATAAACAAATAGATAAATTAGATTTTGAACTTGAGATAGGTTTAATAATATCAAAAAATGGTAGAAATATTAAAGCCAAAGATGCTTATAAGTATGTAGCTGGCTTTACTATATTAAATGATTGGAGTTCAAGAAAAATTCAAATGAAAGAGATGAAACTAAATTTAGGACCTGCAAAGGGTAAAGATTTTGCTACTTCTATAGGCCCATATTTAGTTACTTTGGATGAATTGAAAGATAAAATGGTCGGAAATATAGAAGAATTAAGATATGATTTACCAATGGAGGCATTTTTAAATGATAAATTAGTTTCAAGTGATAATTTTAAAAATATTTCATGGTCATTTTCAGATATGATTGAAAGGGCTTCATATGGTGTTGATTTAGTTCCAGGTGACTTGATTGGTTCAGGCACATGCGCCACTGGGTGTTTATTAGAGATAAATCAAACAAGTAAACAAAATTTATGGCTTAAAGATGGTGATACTATAAGACTAAGTATTGATGAATTAGGTATATTAGAAAATAAAGTAAGTTGTATAGATTTATGAGCTTATCAAATTCTGAATTAAAAAAAATATATTATTATTTAAAACTTCCAAGAAATATAGAACAAAAAATGTTACTATTGCTTAGACATGGAAAATTATCAAAATGGTTTTCTGGAATTGGTCAAGAAGCAATTGCTGTTGGTGTTACATATGCACTTAGTAAAGATGATTATATTTTACCAATGCATAGAAATTTGGGTGTATTTACTACAAGAGAATTAGATTTAGAAAAATTATTTTCTCAATTAATGGGTAAAGAAGGTGGATATACTAAGGGGAGAGATAGAACATTCCATTTTGGTGATATGGAAAATCATATAGTAGGAATGATATCTCATTTAGCTGCTATGTTGCCCGTTGCTAATGGTTTGGCATTATCTTCTAAGATAAAAAAACAAAATAATATAGCAGTTTCATTTATTGGTGATGGATCAACGAGTGAAGGTGATTTTCATGAAGCTTTAAACTTAGCAGCTGTATGGGAGTTGCCTGTAATTTTTATTATAGAGAATAATGGTTATGGTTTATCAACTCCAAATAAAGAGCAATTTAGATGTGATGATTTGGTTGATAAGGCTAAAGGTTATGGTGTGATTGGTGATATTGTAAATGGTAATGATATTTTAGATGTTTATGATATAGTTAAGAAATATTCTAACATTATTAGAAAAAAACCTCAACCAATATTAATTGAAGCAAAAACATTTAGAATTCGAGGTCATGAAGAAGCTTCAGGTGTTAAATATGTACCTAAAAAACTTATTGATAAATGGAAAAAAGAAGATCCTATAATTAAATTTCAAAAAACATTAATAGATAAAAAAATATATACTAAAAGTTCGATATTAAAGATAAATGATAAAATTAATAAAAAAATAGATATTGTATTAGATAAGGTTATTAATAAAAAGAAACCAACTTCTTCAGAGAAAAATGAATTAAAAGATGTTTTTTCAGAAAATAAGTTTAAAAAAATTGAAATAAAATCAAATAACAAAAAAGAATTACGTTTTGTAGATTCAATAAAAAACTCACTATATCTCAAAATGAAAGCAGATAAGAATGTTTTGTTGATTGGGCAAGACATAGCTGAATATGGGGGAGTGTTTAAAGTAACTGAAGGATTTTTAAAAGAATTTGGTAAAGATAGAGTTAGGAATACCCCTATTATTGAATCTGGAGCAATTGGGACAGCTTTTGGATTATCTTTAGGTGGATATAAACCAGTAGTTGAATTGCAGTTCGCTGATTTTGTTAGCAATGGTTTTAATCAGATAGTTAATAATTTAGCTAAAACTTATTATCGTTGGGGACAATCTGTAAATGTTACATTAAGATTACCAACAGGAGCTGGAATTGGAGGTGGTCCATTTCACTCTCAGAGCAATGAGTCTACATTTTTTCATATACCTGGAATAAAAATTGTATATCCATCTAATCCTTATGATGCAAAAGGATTGTTGCTTTCTTCAATAGATGATCCAAATCCAGTAATGTTTTTTGAGCATAAAGCACTGTATAGAAGTAGTAAGTCTTTAGTTCCAGATGATATGTATAATATTGAACTTGGTAAGTTAAAAATATTAGAAGAAGGAACAGACTTAACAGTAGTGTCTTATGGATTAGCTGTAAATTGGATTAAAGAATATTTAAATAAATCAAATTATAGCATAGAAGTAATTGATTTAAGAACATTGGTTCCTCTTGATAAAGAAGGAATTATTAATTCTGTAAAGAAAACAAATAGAGTACTTATATTGCATGAAGATAATTTAACAGGAGGAGTTGGTGCTGAAATATCTTCAATCATTAGTGAGAATTGTTTTGAATATTTAGATGCACCTGTAATAAGATTGGCATCTATTGATACCCCCGTTCCATTTACAGATAATATTGAACAAGATATTTACTTTCCAAAATCAAAGATTAATGATGCTGTTGAATATTTGATTAATTATTAAAGCTCTTTTTTGTACACAATATTTATGTTTAAATTTAAATAATAAATTTTTTTTATATGGAGAATAAATGAAGTTAAGTTGTATGGATTTTTTAGGAATTAATGAGCACTTTTCTGAAGAAGAAATAATGGTTCAGAATATGGCCCATGAATTTGTTTCTAAAGAAGTGATGCCAATTATAGAGGAAAATTATAAAAATGGTACTTTCCCTAAAGAATTAATAAAAAAAATAAGTAAACAGGGCTTTTTAGGTTGCAATTTACCAACAGATTATGGATGCGGAGGAATGTCAAGTACTGCGTATGGTTTGATTTGTCAAGAACTAGAAAGAGCTGACTCAGGTGTAAGATCTTTTGTTTCTGTCCAAGGATCATTAGTTATGTATCCTATTTATAAGTATGGATCAGAAGAACAAAGAAAAAAATGGCTTCCAAAGATGGCTAAAGGAGAGAAAATAGGATGTTTTGGATTAACTGAGCCAAATTTTGGATCTAATCCATCTGGAATGATAACTAAAGCAAAGAAGGTAGATGGTGGCTATATCCTAAATGGCTCAAAAATGTGGATTACTAATGGAACTATTGCTG
>CAYVBB010000090.1:0-6236 GCA_964448515.1 uncultured bacterium
CCATAGTTTGCATAAAGAGTGGCTCCATTTCTAACTTCAACTGTAACCCCACTTGGAATAACAATGACTTCACCATCGTTACTATCAGTGGCATCAATAGTTAAATCTGCATCAATGTATAGAGTTGAAGTAGGTGAAGCTTGAGGAAATTCAAAATCTCTAAATATAGTAAAGGCATCTGTGAAAGTAACCGTTGTCTGATTTGTTATCTGTATATATTCAACAGGGTCAGTTGTTTCAAAGGTCTGAGCTGCAGTTCCCTCTAAGATAGTTGTGAAGTTATCTCCTGCATTTCCCTTGAAGCCATCAAAGACGTGGTTTACAAATGAATCCCCTGTAACCGTTATGCTATTATTTTTTTTGGGCTTTAGTTTTCCAGAGAGAACCTCCACACAGCCAACTGTGACATCACCATCAATATCGGTGTCTTTGTTTGCTGCCACGATAATTGCTTTTTCACTAGACGTATCTGGAACGTCAGCTGGTGTCCAGTTGCCTGCAGTTAACCACTGTTTATTGCTTCCATTCCAAGTACGCTCAGTGGCAGGACAAGCTGCTTTGGCCACATAAGGTTTCACCAATAGTAAAAACAAAGTGGCAAAAGTTAAAATTCTTTGAATACATCTCAAAGCCAATCTAATCTCCCTATAGGGCGTATCGACTAAAATACGTATAAAATGTAATACTTATGTCCATTTTAAAATAAGTAGTGCATTTTTTTTGACTGTCAATTGTCAGGAAATCAGTAGATTTAGAACTTAGAAACTTATGCTTTGGAAAGAAAAATAGATATGACCAGATGGGGCATCAGCAATATCAACAATTTGGTTCGCAGGCTGGTCAAGGTTTTTCAGGTGGAATAAATGTTGAAGATATTTTTAATAGTGTATTTGGTGGTGGTGGATCTTTTGGCGATATATTTGGTGGAGGTGATATTTTTGGTGGCAGAAGTTCAAGAAAACGTAGAACATCAAGAGGCAATGATTTAAAGATTACAATTAACTTAACATTAGATGAGATTTTTAAAGGAACAAGTAAAACAATAAAAATTAAAAGATGGGAAAAGTCTAATGATGAACCTGTTAAATGTTCTGAATGTAATGGGAGTGGTGAAGTTAGATTTGTTCAAAAATCTTTTTTGGGTCAAGTTGTTAATGTTCAACCTTGTTCTTCATGTTCAGGAATCGGATATGCAGGAGGAAGGGTACAAAAAACAGCTGAAATAAAAATCAATGTTCCTGTAGGTGTTAGTGAAGGCAATTTCATGACACTTGAAGGAGAAGGTGACAAAAGTGTTGTGGGAAATGAAGATGGAAATTTAATTGTTTATTTTAAAGAAAAAGAACATGAGTTATTTACACGTTCTAATAATGATATATATATAGATTGTTGGATTAATTATGTAGATGCTGTTTTAGGTACACAGATAAAAGTACCTACTCTTAGTGGTTTTGTTAAAATGAAAGTTCCAGAAGCAATAAATAATGGACAATTATTAAGATTAAAGAATAAAGGTATAACAGAATTGAATAGACATAAATCTGGGGATCAATATGTTAGAGTTAATATTACTATTCCATCTAAAATAAATAATAAAACTAAGAGCATTTTACAAGATTTAAGATTAAATTTAGATAGTGAAACAGAATTTAAAAAAATTAATAATGATTAATAAGTGTATTTTATAAAGGAGTATTTTTAAGTGAGTCAAAAAAACAAAGATAAAAAAATTGGTATTTTAGATTGGGCTATTTTTGCTTCAATTTTTTTAATGGCACTGATGATTTTTATTCCTCAATTTGTTTGGGAAGAAGAAAATACTTTTAAAAGTATTAGAAGAGATAGGATGGATATAATTTCAAAAGCTGAGGATTTTTACTTCGATTTAATGGGCGAATATACTTTAAATACTAGCGAATTATTTTCTTTAGTTGAGTCAGCTACAGATTCTCTTATAGCAGATAGTTTGTTTATAGGTAAACAAAAAATTTATTTAAACAATAAGTTATATAATGTTAATGTTGACCCAGATTTTCATATTGCTGTTGATACAACATTTAGTTCAATTGAGGTTTTAAAGTATCAAGTTGTTGATACTGTTTATACAATATCTATGCTAAATGATGAAACTAATTTATTAGATACAATTTTAGTTAATTCAAGATTATTTAATAGATATAAAAAAGATGAAAATTTTAAAGAAATTATTAATTTTGAAAGTATAGATAGAATTGAAAAAAAATCTAACTATTTAAGAAGAAGATTTCATCTGAATGATGATTTAATTTATTGTCCAATTTCTGATTCAAATAATAATAAAAAATTCATTTTATCTATAGAAGAAAACAAAGATAATGATCCAGTATTTAAAATCACTTCTCCTTTAACAAAAAAAGATAGAGAATTAAGATATGGTATTTTCAGGTATAATCCTGGCAATGAAGAATATATTTTAGGAGGAGTTAAAAGCTGGGCAGAAAAGTAAGGGTATTTTTTGCTTTCAATTTCTCAAACTTCTAGAGGTTTCTTTTGTATTGAATGGATTTCTACTGAGCAAGGTCCAAAAATTATTAATTTAGAACATCTTAAGTTAGATATAGATTTTTCAAATGAAAATGATTTGGAAACTATTTTAAAACTTTATAAATCAAATGTTAAATCTGATTCAAAATCTTTATCAATCGTATTAAATACTAATAAATTGTTAATATCAAAAGTTGAACTATTAGATTCAATTGATCAAAGCAAAAGTATAATGGATTGGCATGAATCAAATATATTAGGTAAAGAGTTCTGTAATAATTATTATAATTATTATTTCCCAGTATATACAGATAATTCGTATGAATATTTATCTGTTTATCTACCCAAAAATATTAAAGATAATATTATTAAATCATCAAGAGCTCTAGGTTATGATATTAGATATTTATCAATTGATATTTTCTCAGCTGCTATTGGAGCTAGACAGGCTTTCTATAATGAAATTAATAATGAATACTTAATATGGAAAATATGCAATAAAAATATACATAGATTAGTTTTGTATAATAAAAAGAAATTAAATGCTTACATAGAAATAGTTAGAAAAAACAGTCGTTTTATATCAATAAAATATATTGGTTCAAAAGAAAATAAAGATTTATTAATTAACTGTGTTAATGAAATATTAGTTAATGGATCTAATTTTCATAGATTCAATAACATATATGTTTATCAAACAAAGAAAAACAAATCAGATATTAATAGAATTATTGATTTGAATTTCAAAAATATTAAAATATTAAATTTTAATAAGATGATTAATCGTACAAAAGAATATAATCCCTTGAAGTATATCCCTTTTGTTGAAAATGGAATTGTTTTTAAAGGAGTAGATATTTAATGAATTTATTAAATAATCCAGGAATACAACGTGATAAAAATATATCAATTAAAGCTGAAAAAAATATTGTTATTGATAAAATGGAAGATTTTGCAAATGAAAACCCTAAATCTAATAAAAGATATAAAAATATTGTTATTATTGTTGCATTTATATTAGGTCTATTCTTCATTTATAGTTTATCCCTTAGTTCATATACTTTATTTAATAATAAATCTGAAGTTACTATAGACGATGTTTTTAATGATATAAAAGATGATAATATTAATTCTATTCAATTAATGAATAATAGATTAGAAATAATTTTAGATTATGATAAATCAAATGAAATATATCAAGATTATGATTTATATAATTCTAAATATTCTTATGTCGGTTTATTAATTAATAATTTAGTGTCACAGATATATATAAAGGATATATATAATGTTAATTATAATATAGACTTTTATGAATTGTTCAGTATCATTAGCTATATTGATGATATAAATATAGAAAAAGATATAATTAATAATAATTTAATTGTTATTGGAGATTATTCTGATATTTCTAATATTTTTAAAGCTCTTAGTAATTATAGATTTAA
The DNA here is from genome assembly GCA_964448515.1 of uncultured bacterium. Classification (GTDB taxonomy): domain Bacteria; phylum Fidelibacterota; class Marinisomatia; order SCGC-AAA003-L08; family D37C17. Next base: position 3,972 of record CAYVBB010000090.1, read on the forward strand.
TTTTAAGCTTGATTTAATTAAAACCACTTCTTTAAAGAAGTATTATCAGTTAACTATTTTTAATGATTAAAATTATAGCTGGAAAATATAAAAATAGAAAGCTTAAATATTTTAATATTCAATCAGTTAGGCCAACCCAAGCTAGAGTAAGAAAATCAATGTTCGATACTTTAGGAAATATTGAGGAAAAAATTGTTTTGGATCTTTTTTGTGGTATAGGTACAATAGGTATAGAAGCACTAAGTAGAGGAGTGAAATCTGTAAAGTTTATTGATCATAATATAAAAGCTTTAAATGTTCTAAAGAAGAATCTTAATTTATTAGATATAGATAAAGAATCTTATTCAGTTGTAAAAAATGATGTAATGAATCATTTAATTAAGGAAAAAGATAAATATGATTTGATTATAGCAGATCCACCTTATGGAAAATTTTCTTTTATAGATTTTATTCCTAAAATATCACCGATTCTTAAAAGAGGAGGTATCTTTTGTTATGAAAGCAAAAAAGAAAAACATATTTTAGATTTAAATTTGAAAATAAAAGTTTTTGGTAACTCTCAGTTAATTTTTTGGAGGAATGAATGAATAAAGCAATATACCCAGGTTCTTTTGACCCTATAACTTTTGGTCATTTAGATATTATAGAAAGATGTTCAAAAATTTATGATCAGTTGGTAGTTGGTGTTATTAAAGATAATAATAATAAAAAGTTTTTATTTGATGAATTGCAAAGAAAGAATATGATAGAAAGTCTAGTAAAAAAAATTCCAAATGTTGAAGTTAAAGTTTTTGATTCATTATTGGTTGATTTTGCAGTTAAAGAAAAGAGTAAAGTTATTATTAGAGGTTTAAGAGCATTATCAGACTTTGAATATGAATTTCAAATGGCATTAATGAACAGAAAATTAAATGACAATATATCTACTTTGTTTATGATGCCTCACGAAAAATTTACTCATATAAGCTCTTCACTTTTAAAAGAAGTTATTGCTCTTGGTGGCGATGTAAGTGATTATGCTCCAGAATTTATAATTAAAAAAATAAAGAATAAATTATAATGAATGATATTAAAATGAATATTATTGATAGAGCTTTATTAAAAAATAAAAAAATTTGTTTACCTGAGATATCAGATTCTAGAATTAAAGTAGCTAAAAATAAATTAAAAAAGATAGGTTTTAATATTATTGAAACAGCTGATTTAGAAAAAAAAAGGGATAAATATTTAGAAACTATATCATCTAAAAAATTTACTAAGAATTGGACATCTGAAATGAAATCAGATTATATTAATTCTTCGCTTAATTTTTCTTTATTAGCATTGGATAATAGTGATATTGATTGTGTTATTGCTGGGGCAGTAAATACAACTTCTGAAGTTGTGAGATCAGCTATTAGAATTGTTGGTTTGAAAAAAACAACAAAATGTTTGTCGAGTGTTTTTTTTATGTTATCTCCTAATAATGATAATTTTTATACATATTCAGATTGTGGAGTAGTGCCAGATCCTAGTTCCGAGCAATTGTGTGAAATAGCATATCAAGCATCTCAGTTGCATAGTTTAATATCTTTAAATATTCCAAAAGTTTCTTTTTTGTCATTTTCAACATTAGGTAGTGCGGAGCATTATAAAGTTTCTAGGGTACAAGATGCTGTTAAATTATTTTCATCAAAACATAAAGATATTATTCACGATGGTGAAATGCAGTTTGATGTTGCTGTAAATCCAGAAATTTCAAAAATTAAAATGCCAAAGTCCAAATTATCTGGTCAGGCTAATGTATTTGTGTTCCCTGATCTTAATTCAGCTAATATTGCATATAAAATAACAAATCATTTAGCTAATTATCAATCTCTAGGACCAATATTAACAGGATTAAATAAGCCTGTTAATGATTTATCTAGAGGATGTACAGTTGATGATATTATCTACATTAGTGCAATTGCCGCAATTCAAAGTAATTAAAAAATAATTAAAAATCTAAATTTCTTTATTCGTAAAATACCTGTGTTGAATACAAGTAATTTTTATAGATTGGAAGTCTAATGAATATTAATAAGGTAAAAAGTCCAGTTTTTGGTTCAAAGTTAACTATAGATGATAACGGAAAATTGTTGGTTCCTGATAATCCTATTATTCCTTTTATTGAAGGAGACGGAATTGGACCTGATATTTGGGCATCTGCAGTTCGGGTTCTGGATGCTGCCGTAGAAAAGGCATATGGAGGCAAAAAGAAAATCCATTGGATGGAAGTATATGCAG
>CAYVBB010000091.1:0-6065 GCA_964448515.1 uncultured bacterium
AATTTTATCACATGAATCATCACATCCCCATTATGAAGGATGAGGTGGTTGACTTACTTGATATAAAGTCTAAGGGGATATATATGGATTGCACCATTGGATTTGGTGGACACTCACTTAATATTTTAGAAAAACTAGGGCCTAACGGCCAGCTTATCGGGATAGATTTAGATTCCTATGCTCTGAAAAAAACAAAAGAAAAGCTAAATAAACATAATAATATTTCTCTGCACAATTGTAGTTATGGTGCATTTCCTCAAATATTAGAGAAAATGGGTATCAAAAAAGTTGATGGCTTTCTTTTTGACCTTGGTATCTCCTCCTATCAAGTTGATTCAGAGCATAGGGGTTTTTCTTATATGAAAGATGCTAATCTTGATATGAGATTTAATAATAAAAATAAAGATCAACTATCAGCAAAAGATATAATAAATCAAATTAATCTAGATGATTTAACCTATGCTTTTAAAAAATATACTAATTTAAAAAGACCAAGATATATAGCAGAAAAAATCATAGAATATAGAAAAACAAAAAAAATCAATACTACCTTTGATCTAAGAAGTGCAATGAAAGTTATTATAAAAAGTGATAGTTTTAAAATTTTATCTCAAATATTCCAAGCACTAAGAATAATTGTAAATAATGAAATTGAAATATTAAAAAAAACACTTATATGTACATTAGATTATTTAAAAGTAGGTGGAAGAATTGCTGTTATTTCATTCCATTCAATAGAAGATAGGATTGTCAAACATTTTTTAAAGAATATTACAATTTATAAAGATAATTCTTATGATATTGAATATCAGAATCTAAACAAAAAATTTAAACTTATTACTAAAAAACCAATTTTAGAAACAACAACTAATAACACTAGAGCAAGAAGTGCAAAACTAAGAGTTGCTGAAAGGATTGTATGATCAAAAATAAAAGCAATGGAGCAATTGATTTTATATTTTATACACTTTTTATTATAATACTATGCTCAATATTTCTTTTTAAAGTTTGGATAAAAAATGAAATAAATGAAACCCAATGGGAAATGAGGAAACTCAACTCCTCTTATTTAGCTCATTCAGATGAAGTTAAAGCTCTCCAAAGTTCTAGAAACTACTTTATAAGTTATGATTATATACAAAAAACACTAAAAAACAAAATGATCCCAGCAACACCTGAGACATTACTAATATCAATATCAGAATGAGAAAATTTTTCCAATTATATTCAAAAAACATTAATCGTTTATCAATTGGAATTTATTTATTTAGCTTAATATTAATATTAAAATTTTTCAAAATACAAATTATTGAAAAAAACACATTTCAAGATCATGTTAATAGGATAGGATATAAAGTAGTAAATAAATATGGGACTAGAGGTGAAATATTAGATAAAAATAAAAATATTTTATCTCAGACTATATCAAAATATACTTTTTGGATAAATACAAACAAAAAATATGATGAAGAATTAATACTAAATTTATTTTCATCTAATTTCAACAAACCCGATAGCATATACAGAAAAAAATTAAGTAGAAAAGCTAACTACATAATTATTGAAAAAAATATTTTACATTCTGATTGTAGAGATATCTTAAAAAAAATAGATAAAATAGAAGGATTAGAATACACAAAAAACAATAAACGTTTTTATCCATATAATAATTTGGCTTCTCAAACAATTGGCTTTGTAAATGAAGATGGATTTGGCCAAAATGGTATAGAGGAAAGTTTAAATACAATACTTTCTGGTGATACAATTCAAACAAAATTAAAAAAAGGTCTTAAGGGTCAATTTTTTGATAATAATAAAATAAACAATCTAAATGGAAATAATATTCAATTAACAATTGATATAGAAACTCAGCAGATTTTACAAGATGAATTATATAAAACATATAAAAAAACAAAAGCTAAATCAGCTAATGGTATTATCATCGATCCATTTACTGGAGATATAATTTCAATTGCATCTATTCCTGATTATAATCCTAATAATTATAGCGATTATAAATTAGAAAATTTTAAAAATAGAACAATTACAGATTCATATGAGCCAGGATCTACATTTAAAATAATACCAATAATTGCAGCTTTTAAAGATAACTTAAGCCCAAATAAAAAGTATTTTTGTGAAAATGGTGAGTTTTATTTAAATAATGGTAAAAAATTAAACGATCATGAAGAACATGATTCACTTACCGTCAATGAAATATTTATTCACTCAAGTAATATTGGAATTTCTAAAATAATTCAAGATATAAATAATAAAGAAATATATAAATTATGTAAAAGCTTAGGTTTTGGCTCAAATACAGGATTACCATTAAAAAGTGAATCAAAGGGGATATTAAGAAATATTAATAATTGGTCCAAATGTTCAAAAACATATATATCAATTGGGCAAGAAATTGGAGTAACAAATATACAGTTAGCTATTGCATATTCAGCAATAGCTAATGGTGGATACTTACTAAAACCACATATAGTAAAAAATATTTCTAAAAATGACAGTATTATATATAAAAGAGAAGTTGAACCTTTAAGACAGGTCTTCAATAAAGAAATTTCTGATCAAATATTATTAAGTCTTGGTGAGGTCGTAGTTAAAGGAACAGCAAAAAATCTTAATTTAAATGGCTATAAAATTGGAGGAAAAACTGGTACTGCTCAAAAATTTTATGATGGAGAGTATTCCAAAAATGAATTTGTTTCTTCCTTTGCATCAATTTTTCCTATTGATAAACCCAAATATGTAATGATTATATCTATTGATTCTCCAGAATATGGTAAACATTGGTCAAATGAAAGTGCTGTTCCAACTGCAAAAAAAATTATAAATAGAATAATAGTTAATGATAAATCTTTTTTTAATAATTCATCTATTTTGTTAACAAAGAATAAAACTATAGAAAAATCAAATGAACCTATAAATAAAAAAAATACAATTAAAAAGTACTCTTCTTACAATAAAGAAATCACCAATAAAACTATGCCAAACCTAAAAGGAAAAACATTAAAAGAAGCTATTTCATTAGCAAGCCAAAATGGGATAATGTTAAAACCAAATACATTAAAAGGAAAAGTAGTATGGCAATCATTAAAACCTGGTATTAAAACAAAAAAAGATCAAATCTGTGAAGTAAGGATGTCTATATAATGAAATTAAATCAAATATTACATAATATTGATTTCAAGGGTAATCCTGATAATAGAAATATTACTAATATAACATATGATTCAAGAAAAGTGAAAGATGGTAGTTTATTTATTGCAATAAGTGGAGAAAATCAGGATGGACATGATTATATATTAGAGGCAATTGATAAAGGTGCAACTGCAATTATTGCAAATGGAAGAGCTCCAATATCAGATATTGTTCCAATATTGCAAGTTACAAACCCGAGAAAAATTATGTCAAAAGTAGCTGCAAATTTTTATAATAATCCATCTAAAAAGCTTAATATCATCGGTATCACTGGAACAAATGGTAAAACTACAACTACTCAAATAGTTGATTATATAATCAAATCCAATAATAAAACAAGTAGTTCATTAGGTACATTGGGATTTAATACTCCATCTGGGATGATATCTACAGGATTCACAACACCTGAATCTATTGAATTACAACAAATATTAGATACAATAAAAAAAGGTGGCATAAAGTATGTTCCAATGGAAATATCCTCACATGCTATAGAATTATACAGGACAAATGATGTAGATGTCGACATTGCTATATTTACAAATATTGGACATGATCATCTTGATTTTCATAAATCAATAGATAATTATTTTAATGCAAAATTAAAATTATTTACAAAATTAAATAAAAACTCACTTGCAATTCTAAATCATGATGATCCTTACACAGAAAAAATAATAAAAAAAATTAATTGCAACTATTTAACATATGGTTTTAGCAGTGATGCTAACCTAAGCATAAAAGAATATAAACTTGGACTCAATCAATCAAGTGCTATACTTAATTATAAAAATAAAATTATTGATATAGATACACAGCTTATAGGAAAATTCAACTTATATAATCTAAGTGCTGCTATTTTATGTGGAATTAAATTAGGTATAAATGAAAACAATATAGTTAAATCAATAAAACAATTTCCGAATGTACCTGGAAGATTAGAAAAATATAATTATAAAAATAATACAGTTATTATTGATTATGCACATACTCCTGATGCTTTTCTAAATATATTTAAAAATATCTCAGATTTAAAAAATAAAGGAGAAAAAATAATTACTGTATTTGGATGCGGTGGAAATAGAGATAAATCAAAAAGAAAATTAATGGGTGAAATAGCAAGTAATTATTCTGACTATCTATATATAACTAATGATAATCCAAGATTTGAAGATGAAGATGAAATCATAACTGATATTTGTATAGGGATATCAAACAAAAAATATGAAATAATAAAAGATAGAAAAGAAGCTATCATTTCTGCGTTAAATAATAACAATTCTATTGTTCTAATTTTAGGAAAAGGAATAGAGAAGTATCAAATAATAAAAAATAAAAGAATAAATCATTCTGATATAAAAATAGTAAGAGATTGTATTAATGAGAATAAAAATTAAAGATAAAAAAAAATTCATAAATATGTTTAATAAGATATATAAGGATAATAATGTATCTAACATTAATGGTATATCTATTGATTCTAGAAAGATAATGGAAAATGACATCTATATACCAATAAAAGGCAAAAAATATGATGGCCACGATTATATCACTGAATCATTTAAAAAAGGAGCAATAATTAGTTTTAGTGAACAGCAATCAAATGATAAAAATATAATTAACACAAAATCAATATCAAATGAAATAAAAAAATTAGCTAAAAATTGGGCAAAATTATCAAAATCAAAAATCATTGGAATAACTGGTTCAAATGGAAAAACAACTACAAAAAATCTCCTTTTTCATATTTTAGAAAAAGAGTTCAATTGTAATAAAACAATTGGCAATTACAATAGCTCAATAGGATTTCCTATATCATTCCTTTCTTCTAAAATCAATGATCAATATTGTATTTTAGAATATGGAGCAAGCAAACCAAATGAAATACAAATATTATGTGATATAGTAAGCCCAGATTATAGTTTTATAACAAACATTTCAAAAGCACATATCAAAAATTACAAATCATTTAATGATTTAATTAATACTAAATATGCAATCTATAATTCGACTAAAGATGATGGTATAATATTTATTAATACGGATGAATTAAAAGTTAGAGAAACAATTGAAAATAAAAATATAATATCATTTGGTTTTTCTGATAAATCAAAAATAAAAATTAAATTAGATAATAACGACTTAGTAATAAATAATAAAAAAATATTAATACCTGAAAATCTAATTTATATAAAGGATATTATCATTGCTGTTTATATGATATGTAATTATTTGGGAGTTACTGATGATAATTTTCAAAACTCTTTAAAATCCTTTCAAATACCTAGTGGTAGAGGAAATTTTATACAATATAACAATCACAAAATTATTGATGATTCATATAATGCAAATCCAAATTCAGTTAATTTTGCAATTAATCGTATTTCTAAAATAGAAACTAATGGGAAAAAAATATTTATTCTAGGTGATATGTTAGAACTTGGTGATATTGAAATTGAAGAGCATAATAAACTAGCAGATTCATTTAACAAATCAAATATTGATATAATTTTAACATATGGGGAACTAAGTAAAGACATACATAAATATATTTCTAAAACAAAATATTCAAAACACTATAGCAATAAAAATAAACTAAGAACAGAATTAAATAATCTTGTATGTAAAAATGATATAGTTTATTTAAAAGGATCAAGAAGTATGAAACTAGAAAATTTATATATAAATAATTGATGATATACTTATTATTAAATAAAAGCTTAAATATTGTACAATATATCTCATTCAGAGCTACGGGTGCAGCTATAACTGCTCTGATTATAAGTTTCCTCATCGGGCCAATAATAATCCGCACACTTAACTATCATCATTTTGGTGAAAAAATCCGAAAA
>CAYVBB010000092.1:0-6050 GCA_964448515.1 uncultured bacterium
TCCTCGCTTTGCATCAGCAGCACCTTTCTTGCGTTTAATTGTTGACCATTTACTATGTCCAGACATATAATGTAATTTTATTTATTAGAATTTTCTTTATCTATTGCTTTTTCTACTTCATCTTTAATTTCACTTGAAGCTTTTTTAAATTCACTAATACCTTTACCTAATCCCTTAGCTAATTCTGGCAATTTTTTTGCTCCAAACAATAATAGAATTACAAATAAAATTAATATTATTTCTCCACCACCTAAACCAAACATTTATTCTCCTATGTTTTATTTAAAATATCTTAATAAATACCAAGATACAAACAATCCTAACATACTTACAATGCTTATATCAAAGAAAAAACCTAACTTGAACCTTAAAAAACCTAATTCAACCCAATTATTACTACTAGCTCCAAATCCTAAAGAATGAGTTAATAAGAAAAAGTTTTTTACAACTCCATCTGGTATAAAGAAGGATACTAATAAACTAAATATTGTTCCTAACATCATTCCTGTTAATAAAGTAAAAAATATAAAACTTATTTTCTTATTCATATTATATATTACTTTCTAGTATTGATTGAAAAATAAACTTGCCATCCTCAGAACCTAGTATATTATCACATGCTCTTTCTGGATGTGGCATCATACCTAATACATTTCCCATTTCATTTGTTATACCTGCAATATCTAATTGAGAGCCATTTGGATTATCTAAATATCTAAATAAAATTCTACCATTATCTTCAAGTAATTTAAGAGTATCGTCACCTGCTATATAATTACCCTCTCTATGAGCTATTGGCATTTTAAGTGTATCGCCAATTTTTAATTTATTAGTAAAAACACTTGAATTATTTTTAACCTCAAGAATGACATCTCTACTTAAAAATTTTATATTTTTATTATTAATAAGTGCTCCTGGTAATAAGCCACATTCTAGTAATATTTGGAACCCATTACAAATTCCTATTACAGGGATTCCTTTTTTAGATTTAGAAATTACCTCTTTCATAATTGGAGAAAATTTCGCAATAGCTCCAGTTCTTAAATAATCTCCATATGAAAAACCACCTGGAATTAAAATCATATTATATGAATCTAGATTCGAATTTTTATGCCAAACAAAATCAACCTCAATATTAAAGGTTCTATTTAAAACAAAGTAAGCATCATTGTCACAATTTGAACCCGGGAAAACTAACACTGCACATTTAGTCATTTGTTATCTCATATGTATATGTTTGAGTATTTGGATTAACAAGTAATTTTTTACAAGATTCATTAGCTATTTTATCAGCTTCTGACTTAGATATATTGTCAAATTCCATTTCAATATATTTACCTATAGTTAATGAACCAATTCCTTTTATACCAATTGAATTTAGTGCATTCCCAGTAACCTTGCCTTGAGGATCTAATATTCCATCTTTATATTTTATAAATATTTTTGCTTTCATTTTGGATCTTCCTCATTTATTATAGTTAATAAAAAATTTCAATACATTCCCAAATATATATATAGAAATAAATAATAATAATATAATATCATAATCTTTATAATATACTGATACACATAAAATAATTAAGAATAAAATCACCTTTATTAAATCTTTATTATTTTGTTTATTTATTTTAAAGCTAATTAATGGAAATTTTTCATAATTAACTTTTGACATTAACAATAAAGAACTCACAATAGATATTACTAAAATCATATAAGGAATCTCAATTACCCAACTTAAAGAACTATATGCTATATTTTCAAATTTATTTAATCCAAGAATAAATCTAATTGGGGCATTATTTACAAATAAAATTATTGAACAAATAAGAATAGCATTTGAAGGAGTAGGAAGACCTAAGTATTTTTCAGAATCTCTCATTTCTCCAAAAGAATTAAACTTAGCTAACCTAATTGCTCCTAAAATTAATGGAAATGAACTTAAAAAAATCAAACTTACCATATTAAAATAATTAGGAAATGTTACTGTATAAAAAACAAAAATCAAAAGTGATGGAACCATACAAAAAGAAATCAAATCTGCTAAGGAATCTATTTCCTTTCCAAAATTGCTTGAAACATTAAGTTTTCTTGCAATCTTTCCATCTAATGAATCAAGAATACAACCAATTAAAATCAAGTAGCAAGCAGTAGATATATAACTAATTTGATTATTTAAACTCAATGACAAAAGAACAATCGATGTAAAACCTAAAAATAAATTTGCAATTGTTATAATGCTAGGTATTGATTTTTTAATTGAAAAAACCATTATAATAATTCAATTTTTGATAGATTCTTCTTAATTCTGTCTCTAACATTCCCAACTGAAGGGTTAAAATCTTCACCCAATAGTTTTTTATATAATTCCATATATTTTTCTGATAATAAAATTCTTATATCATCTGATAATTCAGGTGGTTTACCCTCCCCTTGAAACCCTTTATCAATTAACCATTTTCTAATATTTTCTTTATCTAACATTTTTTGATTAATACCTTTGTTAAATCTATCTTGATATTCTTCTTTAACCCAATATCTACTTGAATCAGGAGTATGAATCTCATCAATTACAATTAACTCATCATTATAAATTCCAAATTCATATTTTGTATCAACAAGTATTAGTCCCATTTTATTTGCCCATTTTTGCCCTGCATTAAAAAGTTCCAAAGCATACTTTTCAGCCTTCTTATAAATATTCTCTTCTACTAAAGAATCAATTATTTTTTCTCTAGAAATAGGCTCATCGTGTAAACCATACTCTGCTTTAGTTGAAGGAGTTAATATAGGAGTATCAAACTCTTGATTTTCTTTTAAATTATCAGGTAACATAAAACCATATTGACCATTAATACCTTGTTTATACTCCCTCCACAAACTTCCTGTAATATATTGTCTTACTATTACTTCCACTGGTAATGTTTTAGCTTTCTTTGTTATTAAAACTTGCTCATCAGGAGATGAAATGAAATGATTAGGGACTATGTCTTTTGTTTTATTAAACCAAAAACATGCTATCTCATTTAATATTTGTCCTTTAAAAGGAATTGTACCTAAAATATGATCAAAAGCAGATACTCTATCACTTGTTATCATTACAATTTGATTATTTAAATAAAAATTTTCTCTTACTTTGCCACTATAGTGATCATCACTAATTTTTAAATCTATTTTTTCAAGTGTATTATCTAACTGACTCTTTATTACATCAATCATTTTAAATTTATCCTTTTATATATTTTATTAATATTTATCATAATTTTATCTAAATTAAATAACTTATCTAAATCTTGCCTAGATAAATACTTTGATATCAATTTATCTTTTAATAATAATTCTTTAAAATCACATTTTTCTTCCCAAACTTTCATAGCATTTTTTTGGACAATTTTATATGCATCTTCTCTTTTTAATCCCTCTTTAATAAGAGCAATCAGAATCTCTTGGCTGAAAATTAATCCATTTGTTAAGTTGATATTTTTCATCATATTATCTGGGTATACATTAAAATTCTCAAATAGAAATGTCATTCTCTCTAACATATAATCAGCCAATGAAGTCGAATCAGGTAAAATTATTCTCTCAACAGATGAATGAGATATATCTCTCTCGTGCCATAAAGCAATATTTTCCATGCTAGCCATTGCATTTGTTCTTAATAATCTTGCAAATCCAGTCATTCGTTCTGTTACAATTGGATTTCTTTTATGAGGCATAGCAGATGAACCTTTTTGTCCCTTTAAGAAATATTCTTCAACTTCTAGAACCTCTGTTCTTTGTAAATGTCTAATTTCTATTGCAATTTTTTCTATTGTTGATCCAATTAAAGCTAAAGAAGTTAAAAATTCTGCATGATGATCACGCTGTATAACTTGATTAGATACTGTTTCAACATCTAATCCTAATTTCTTACAAACTTTACTTTCTATTGATGGATCAATATGCTGATAAGTACCTACTGCTCCAGATATTTGGCCTACACAAATATTTTTCAATGCATTTTTCCATCTGACAATACATCTTGAAATATCCTCACTCCACAAAGCATTTTTTAAACCAAATGTAATAGGCTCAGCATGCACCCCATGAGAACGACCTATTTGAAATGTTTTTTTATATTTAACTGCATTTTTTCTTAGGACAGTATGAAAGACTATTAATTTTTTTAAAATTATTTCACCAGATTCTTTACACTGTAATGCTAAAGAAGTATCCAATAAATCTGAGGATGTCATTCCCATATGTAGATATCTAGAATCAGGACCAATGTTCTCAGAAAGATTAGTTAAAAAAGCGATAACATCATGCCTAGTTTCTTTTTCAATTTCTAATACTCTATCTACTGAAAATTTTGATTTCTTTTTTATTATTTTAAATGACTTTTCAGGAATAATTCCCATCTCCATCATAACTTCAGCAACAGCTATTTCAACTTTTTCCCAAGTTTTGAATCGATTCTCATCAGACCAAATTCTTTTCATATCTTTTGTGAAATATCTATCTATCATTTAACGACCCCATATATTAAGAAGTGGAATTGAAACTATATCCTATATATAAATATATTATATAATTAACAATTTTTATATAAAGAATTTTTAATAATATACCTTATATAAATACAACCCTAATGCTGGTGCTGTAATAACCTTTTTCTTTGTATTAGGATTTTTAATCATACTATTAAATTCTTCTAATGTTATTCTATTTTTTGATACCTCTACCATTGTACCAACAAGCATTCTTACCATATGATGCAAAAATCTATTAGATCTAACTCTATAAGAAATAGTATCATCATTAATTTCCCATATAGATTTAGAAATATTACAGAAATTTTTTTCTTGTAAAGAAATTGATTTACAAAAATTACTAAAATCATGTTTTCCTAATATAATCTCTGAACATTCTTTAAGTTTATTAATATCTAGATCATAACTTTGATACCATGAATGCTTTCTTAAAAAAGGAGAATATTTTCTTGAAATTTTATATAAATATTCTCTATTTACAGCTGAATATCTTGAATTAAAATCTTCACTTATCTTTTGACAATCTAAAACATAAATATCTCTGCTAACTTTAGAATTTATAGCATCTATAATTTGTTTTTCACTCATATTCGTATTTTCAATTAAAAAATTTGCTGTTTGATTAATTGCATGAACACCAGAATCAGTTCTCCCAGAACCATATAACTTTATATCTTTATTATGGAAAATATCTTGAACTGCAATTTGTATTTCATTTTGAATAGTTCTCTCATCAGGTTGTATTTGCCACCCTGAAAAATCAGAGCCATCATATGAAATTGTAAGTTTAAAATTCATTTAATTGAATTAGTTGATAAAATCTTTATTAAATTAATACATAAACATGTTACTAAATTTATATAATCTTATTTTATTTCCTTGGCTTATTTTAGCAATAATTTCATTTTTATTTTTGTTTAAGATAAATGCTCCATATGGAAAATTTTCAAATAAAAAATGGGGGGTTTTAGTTAATTATAAATTAGGCTGGTTTATTCAAGAAATAATATCACCATTATTCTTATTTTATTTTTTCATATCAGGTACTGGAGAAAAAAATTTTATACATTGGCTTCTAATTTCTATTTGGGTTATTCATTATATAAATAGAAGTGTTATTTTTCCTTTAAGAATAAATAAATCATCTAAAATTCCAATATCTGTTATTTTTTCAGCAATATTTTTTAATATTGTAAATGGATTTACTAATGGCTTTTATCTAGGAAATTTAGCAACCTTTACAAGCGAATATATATATAGCTTAAATTTTATTGTTGGTATGATTTTATTCTTATTAGGAGTCTTAATAAATGTTACTGCGGATAATATATTAATAAATATAAGGAATGAAAACAAAGGGTATCAAATACCAAAAGGAAAATTATATAAGTTTATTTCATGTCCTAATTATCTAGGAGAAATGATTGAATGGACAGGGTTTGCAATTATGTGTTGGTCTTTACCAAGTGTATTGTTTGCAGTATGGACAATAGCCAATCTATTTCCAAGAGCTATTTC
>CAYVBB010000093.1:0-1217 GCA_964448515.1 uncultured bacterium
GTATGTAATGGCGATGCTGTTGCGGATTGTGCAGGCACATGTAATGGATCAGCCACTGAAGATGTATGTGGTGTTTGTGAAGGTCCTGGTGATGTGTATGATTGTGGCTGTGAAGGATATTCGACATGTTGGGATGATTCAGAGGTGTGTGATTTAAATGATTGTCCTGATTTACCATTAGATAATACTACTTTATGGATTAGTAATGTAGATGTAGATGATACTGGTGATGTAACAATTGAAGATGGTTGTGATCTCCCTGTTGACACAGTACATTTATTAAATGAAGATGTATTGTATAATTTTTCTTCAGAAGTTGCAGGGTTCCAATTTGAAGTAAATGGGACTACTGTTACTAGCGCTGAAGGTGGTTCTGCAGCTGATGCAGGATTTCAAGTATCTGCAGCTGGTTCTACAGTTTTAGGATTCTCATTTACAGGAGCTACTGTTTCTCCTGGATGTGGAACATTGACAACTTTATCATTGGTAAGTGAAGCTTCAGGTTTAAGTGATATGGTTTTTTCTGATCCATCAGGTGGTGCGATGGATGTAACATATTATACTCCAGGAGCAGGAATGGCTAATTCTGGAACAATAGAAATTAGCTTATTTAATTTAGAAGAAGTTGCAGGCTTTCAATTTGAAGTTGTTTCTTCTTTAGAAGATTTTTCTTTAACAAGCCCAGGTTCTGGTGGTTCTGCTGGTGCTGCTGGTTTTGATGTGCAAACAAATAATGGAACTGTTTTAGGGTTCTCATTTACAGGTGCAACACTTCCAGTAGGTCAATCTGTTTTAACTACATTTACTGCTGAATGGACAGGTGCTGATGGATTATTTGATTTAGAAGATGCAACGCTATCTAATTCAGGTGGTCAAGCAATTGAGTTTGATTATGGTGACTATTTTGTTATTGGGAACTTAAACTTTGGGTGTACTGATAGTGGTGCATGTAATTATAATGCTTCAGCAAATGCTGATGATGGAAGTTGTGATTATTCTTGTTTAGGTTGTACAGATTCAGAAGCATCTAACTATGATCCAGATGCAACTATTGATGATGATTGTTGTGTATATGAAGAATTAGATCCTCCTGCTAACTTAGTGGCTCAAGCAGGAGATTCAGTAATTAACTTATTTTGGAATTCTCCAGATGGTGGTGGAACAGATGGTGGTGGAACAACAGGTGGTGGAACAACAGGTGGTGGAGATGCATTCCC
>CAYVBB010000093.1:1317-6019 GCA_964448515.1 uncultured bacterium
GATCAACAATATGGTGCTGATTTGACATGTTATGATAATGATGGTGGAGATTGTGGTGGAAGAAATGTACCAAGTGCAGATAAAGATATGATGGTATCTGAGTTTGATGGATTTGCTTCAGTTAAAACATTTACACCAAATAATAATAATTATAGAGATAATAGAGATTTAGAAGGATACGTTGTTTATAGATCTTTAGTTTCTGGTGGTGGATATGATGTTGTTGATTTTGTTGATGTTTCTAGTACAACATACGCTGATACAGATGTTCAAAATGGGGTAACATATTATTATGTTGTAACCGCTTCTTATACTGGTAATGCTGAATCAGATCCAACAAATGAAGCATTTGCAACACCAGCTGAGTTTACTCCAGATGCACCTCAAAATCTACAGGCTTTCCCTGGTGATGAATCAGTATCATTAACTTGGAATGGTCCAGATGGTGGTGGAACAACAGGTGGTGGAACAACAGGTGGTGGAGATGCATTCCCTGTTTGTCCTGATGGTTCTGCTGAATATGTAGATTGTGCCGATACATGCTTTAACGATGCAGATTGTACAGGTGGATGTATAGCATGGCTTGGTGATGGTTATTGTGATGATGGAACATATGGTCTAGTATTCTGGATTGCAGGTGGTGGTTGCCCTGAGTGGGGTAATGACTGTGGTGACTGTGAAGGTATAGATGATCCACTGGGTGTTTGTGATGGTTCTGCTACAGGTGGAACAGATGGTGGAACAACAGGTGGAACAACAGGTGGTTCTGCTGATTGTGAAGACTGTGAAGTAGATTGGTCAAATTATGGTTCTGAGTGTTGTGATACAGCATGGGATGAATTTGGAATTAATTGTGCTACATTAGAAGCTCAATATGGATGGGATTGTGCTGGATGTAATTGTCCTGGAGATGATCCAAATGCAGAATGTCCAGATGGAACTGTTGAAGATTGTGATGGTTCAGGAGAGTGTTGGCCTGAATCATGGATTGGTGATGGATATCCAGATTGTGAAGATCAACAATATGGTGCTGATTTGACATGTTATGATAATGATGGTGGAGATTGTGATGGAAGAAATACTCCAACAGCAAACAAAGATATGATGGTATCTGAGTTTGATGAATTTGCTTCTGTTAAAACATTTACACCAAATAGTAATAATTATAGAGAAAGAGAATATACAGGATTTAATGTGTATAGATCTTTAACTTCAGGTGGTGGATATGAACTTATTGATAATGTAGGTGCTGCCACTTATAGTTATGAAGATGAAGATTTAACAAATGGAGTTACTTATTTCTATGTGGTAACTTCATTATGGGATGATGTTACTGAATCTTCAAATTCAAATGAAGCTTCAGCTACACCTGAGCCATTTGTTTCTCCTATTCCTCAAAACTTAACAGCTGAAGCTGGAGATACTGAAGTATCTTTATCTTGGGATGCTGTAGAATCTAGTGGTGGTGGAGATGATGGTGGAACAACAGGTGGTGGAACAACAGGTGGGACAGGAGGTTCTGAGTGTTCAGATACAATGATTATTTATGGATCTGATCCTACGGGTTATGTTGGTCCTTGTTACTCTGATGGCTCTGGTTACTATTTATTTGAATGGACTGGAGGATGTCTTGCAACTAACTTAAGTTATAGTGCTGGAGATTTAGATTTAACATCTTATGGATTTACAGAAAGTTTCTTTTTCTATGGGTTTGATCCAGGTGTTACAGAAACATTTGTATTATCATTTGATGATGGAACAAGTGCTGTCCAAGAATCTACTAATGATTGTGCAACATGTGCTGATTTAGGTCAGATAGAATGTTGGGATGGTTCATGTGCTGATTCTGAAGCAGATTGTCCTGAAGTTGGAGATTGCGGTGAAGGATATGTATTAGATTGTGCCGATAATGATTTTGATTGTTGTTTAGAATCATGGATTGGTGATGGTTATCCAGACTGTGAAGATCAGCAATATGGATGTGATTTAACTTGTTATGATAATGATGGTGGTGATTGTGATGGTGCAATGAATGCAAGT
Source organism: uncultured bacterium (assembly GCA_964448515.1). Lineage (GTDB taxonomy): Bacteria > Fidelibacterota > Marinisomatia > SCGC-AAA003-L08 > D37C17. The sequence continues at coordinate 3,358 of CAYVBB010000093.1, forward strand.
GGTCCAAAAGTTGAGCAATTAGGAAATCATATGTGGGCAATTGGAGATTGTCCTCTTGTTCAAACAAGAGATACATTAACAGGTTATAATGTTTATGAAGTTTCTGGTGGTTCATATAGTTTTGTTGCAGCAGTTGATGCGAATACAACAGATTTTGTTGTAACAGGATTGACAAATGGATTGGAATATACTTATGTTGTTTCCTCTGTATTTGATGGTGATAATGAATCTGGTTATTCAAATGAGGCTTCAGCAACTCCGATGGATACTGTTGTGATTAGCTTATCAAATGCTGATGAAGTTATGTCTGGAGAAGCATTAATTGTAACTGTTTCAATGTCAAACGCTGAATCTGTTAGTGGTGTTCAAGTTGATTTTGTTGATGTTCCTGATAATTTAGTTATTGAAGGGGCTGTTGGAACTGATCGTGTGCCTGCTGATTGGCAGTTAAGTGTTGCAGAGCAAGCTGATGGTGCTGGAAGACTATTAGGGTTTTCATTTAGTGGATCAGTAATTGAGGGTGGTTCTGGCCCAGTGTTTGAGATAGAATTCTCAACATCTGTTGGAGAGCCTACAGACATTACATTATGTACTTCTGGTGAAACATTATCTGATGCTTCAAGTGCAGCCTTCTTGGTTGATAGTGCTTGTAGCTCAACAATGATTGATGTTGAAGGTATTGATATCACATTTAGTGATTTTGATGGACCTCTTGATCAAGGTGAAGCTGGCATGATGAGTGTTTATATGTCAAATCCATATGATGTGTATGGGTTCCAGTTGCACATAGATGATGCTGATGCATTAACAGCTCTTGATGTAATGCCAGGGAGTGCGTTAGCAGACTTAGATGGAACATTATCTTTCAGTCAAGTTGGTGGAGACATTATTGTTCTTTGGTTTAGTTTAACAGGACAATTTATTCCAGCAGGTTCAGGCGAATTATTTGTTGTTGAGCTTGTGGTTAATGATGATGCTCCAAATGGAGATGTATCAATTGATTTAACTGATGATACGACATTCTCTGATAATGCTGGTCAAGCAATGTATTGGGGATATGATTCTGGATCATTATCTATTGGATTGCCAGATGTGTTTTTAAGTTTAGTTCAAATTTCTAATAATGCATTTGAGATACATATGGATAATAATGATATTGTAAGCGGATTTCAATTTACAATTGATGATGCTCCTGATTATTATGTATTTAATGATGTTGTTGCATCTGATCGTTTACCTGCTGATTGGTCTGTGTCTGGGAATGAAAATGGTGGCGATGCTGTTGTCTTAGGATTCTCATTCCAAGGAACAACTATTGCTGCAGGAAGTGGATTGATTGCAACAGTTTATCATGAGCCTATGGAAGGTATGGAGTTTATTTCTGATTTATGTTTTTCAGATGCGGTGGTTTCAGATCCATTAGCTAATCCATATTTTACATTCTCAAGTTGTTCTGAATTTATTAATCCATTTGCGATGCCAATTGAATTAACGGCTGTAGGTGGTCCTGGGGCAATTACATTAAGTTGGGTTGAACCTGAAGATGCGAGATCTAGAGCTACGGTTGATTTACAAATTACTAATTATGCAAATGGTCAAGCTGAAATAACAATGACAAATGAAGAAGCTGTTGGTGGTTTCCAATTTGATATTGATGCTGGGAATGGATTGTCAGACTTGAATGTTACAAGTGCAAGTGGTGGAAGCGCACAGGGTGCAGGATTTACTGTATCAACTAATGCTTCAGGTCTTGTTCTTGGATTTTCATTTACTGGTGCTACTATTCCAGCTGGTTCAGATGTCCTATGTTATGTAGATGCATCATTTGTTGGTGAAAATGGAGAACTTTCAATTTCTTCAGCAACTATGTCTGATGCTTTAGGTAATTCTTTAGATGTAGATCTTGGAGAAGCCTATTATGTAGGTGTTCAAGAAACATATGGATGTACAGATCCTAATGCAGATAATTATAATCCTGATGCAACTGCTGATGATGGTAACTGTGAATACTGGGGATGTACAGATCCATTAGCTGAGAATTATGATGAAGGAGCAAATGTGAATGATGGTTCATGCATATATCCTCCTGCTTCATATACTATATTCAGAGATGGAACTGTTCTAGCTACAGGTGTTGATATGATGAGCTATGTAGATTCTGGATTAGGTGCAAGTGAAACATATTGCTACGTTGTTGCTAGGGTAGATATGGGTGAAGTTGTTGCTGAATCTAATGAAGCTTGTGCAACTACAGATGAAACTGTAGATCAAGAATTAACATTTGATCCATTTAGATTCAATATGACATCATTAAATGTTGCTCCTGCAACCTTTGCTGTGAATGATGTGTTTGGTGGACTTGACTTATTACTTGTTAAGAGTGATGATAGTGAATACTATGTCCCTAACTTTGGTGTAAATCAAATTGTTGATCTTGATGAAGCGGAAGGTTATAAAGTATTTGTTAATGGTGCTAGTCAACAAATGGTTTATGTAACTGGTGCTCCTATGAGTGGTGGTGGTTCATACTTAGATCCTTATAGAATGAATTTATTACCATATCCAATGCAAGAATGCATGTCAACAACAGATGCATTTGCTGGAGTCGAGGATAACTTATTGGTTGTTAAAAATGATGATAGTGAATACTATGTGCCTGCAT
>CAYVBB010000094.1:0-6004 GCA_964448515.1 uncultured bacterium
TTTATCCAACAAATTGGGAATTATCTGCGGCAAGAGCTTCAAATGTTGTAAATTACTTAATAGGCCAGGGTGTAAATTCTGGCAGAATGCAAGCATCAGGCTATGCAGACAGGTGGCCAGCAGAGGCATCATGGTTTGATGTAAGAAGTGGTAAAATTACAGATCAAACAATTGCAGGATATAATTTGAGTGAGCAGCAAAAACAAAAAAACAGACGCATAAAAATTGTGTTTACTAATAATTAAATGTATTGGGAGCAAATATGAAAAACTTTACAAAAATATTTTTAATGATTTTAATGGTAATGAATTTAAGTCAAAGTCAAAACGCTGAATTAATTAGCCAACAAATTACTATTGAAAATGCTATTAAAAATAAAGTTGATGCTGTAATTAATAAATTTTTAAAATCAAGCGAATATTTAACAATTGTTAATGCAAGATTAGATTTTAAGCCACTTTCATTAAAATCAGTTGACCAAAAAGAATCTCAAGGCAATCAATCAAGCTCACAATATTCTGTGATTCCAGGATTAATGCCCAGCATCCCAACCGAACAATCTCTTTATAACCAGTCGAATAATTCTCAAAATTTCAGTTTTTCTGGTGAAAAATATATTTTATATCAATTAGAAATTATTATTTATTTAGATGAGTCTGTTTCTACAGGAAGTTTGCAAACAAACCTATCAACGGTTGTAATGCAAAATTTAAAAGAAGTTGATTGTGAAAATTGTATTAGATTTGAAACACTTGAACTTCCTGGTCAAGATGGTGGAAGCGTTGAAAATGACTCTAATTTACAATCATTGTTGGATGAAATTGATTCTTTAAAAGAAACTATGCGAAATAGTCAGCTTGAAATTAAAGATAGTCAAATCAATGAATTAGAAGATATTAACGCCAAATATTTAGATGAAATACAGGGATTTCAAGACCACCTAAAGGAACAAGATAGAATTAGACAAGAGGCCGAAGAATTGCGCATGGCTAGACTTGAAGAGAACGAGAGAAATTATCGCGCTAAACAAGATTCATTATATGTTTTAACATCTATTAAACTAGATGAAGCAGTTAGGGGGCGCATTCAATCTGAGGAGACAACAAAAAAAGAATTATTGAATGTTATTAAGATGCAAATTCAAGGAGAAGAAATGGAGGGAGGGGTATCAGACAATACGCAGTCAGACCTCTTTACTAAAACCCCATCATCTGGTAAAAGCGGACTGTCCTCACAAGCGTGGTTGATGATTTTAATATTATTATTATTGTTGGCAATTTTATTAGTTGTTCTTACCAAGGGAAAGCAAACAGTATATTTAAAACCTAAAAATAATAATGGAAATAATTTAGAAACTCCAGCAGCAAAAACAGCGGGCTCAAGCTCTGTAGAATTTATAGCGACACAAGCCAACGAAAATGATGATGTAAAAAAAACTGAATTGCAATCATTACGACAAAAAGCTGTTTCAATGAGTGTTAGTGAAAAGGCTGGAGCCAATCAAATTGTTCAAGATTGGCTAGGAGATACGGAACCAGAAGAATCAGACGATGATAACCAAAAAGAAGAAGAATAATTATGGATATTGATAATATTAATGGGTTAGATAAAGCTGCTGTTCTATTCCAAATACTAGGAGAGTCTTTAGCGTTAAGCATGTTTCAAGGAATTTCTGAAGCAAACACATTGCGGATTAGAGTACGCTCAAGAGAACTTCGTAACATTCCACTGTCATTAAAAGAAAGCGTTTTAGAAGAATATTATTTTAAAATGATGAGTACTAAATATCATAATTTTGATAAAAATGAAAATAAATTATTTTCATTTTTAATTGAATTAAACGATGAACAAGTTTTTTATTTAATTAATACTGAACCACCTAAAGTTATTGCATTGACATTGGATCAATTAGACCCTGCAAGAAAAATGAAGCTTATGAATAGATTTTCTCCTGAATTAAAACATAATATTATTATGGAGCTGGGTAAATTAAATGAGATTCCTCTTGAAGGAGTTGTTAGTGTTGCTAAAGAATTAAAAAATAAAATTTCATTTTTACCAAGTCCCAAGGAATTTTCTAGAGGTGGACCAAAAAGCATTGCCAATATATTAAATCAAATGACTATTGAGGATGCAGAGCAATATTTAGAACAGCTTTCAACAGATGATCCTGAATTATATACAGAGGTAAGAAAACATTTCTTGTCATTTGAAGATTTATTAGATATGCCTGAACATATAATGAAAATTTACTGGAGAAATCCAGAGATTGATGTAGACGAGCTGAGTAAAGCTTTAAAGGGCCTAGATCAATCTATTGTTGACAATATTTCCGCATATCTTTCTAAGAGAAATCAGAGGAAGTTTGCTATTTATACTGAGCCACTTTCTAAAAGAGACATTGACTCATGTCAACTATCTTTTGTTGATTTAGCAAAAAAAATGAATGATGCACAAGAAATTAATTTAGCAGATGTTTTAGAGGCAACCGATTTAGTTGAATAATTTTTTAGTTTCTATTACCCAAAATTAAATTTACCAACGCTACTATATCTAAAACATTAATATTTCCATCATTATTTACATCTGAGCACGGGTTATACTCACTAAACTCACTTAAAATAACATTTGTAGTTGAAACAATGTCAAGAACATTCACGGAGCCGTCCCCGTTCGCATCTCCAGATTGACATCCTTCTCCTAGCTCTATTTCAAGCGAAACATTTTCTGCCCCATCACTAAACCACAATGTTGCTATATTGTATCCAGAACCAATTTCAGCACAAAAATTTGCGCCCTCAGAATAAACATGACTATCAGGTGTCATCATAAACACCATATCATCAACAGCAACATCGCTCATTGTAGCTAAATTATTTTCAGCATCAGTATATGTGATACATAACGTCCCATCATCATATGCTTCATCTGACAAAACGGGGGCAGTGTTTGATGTTTGATTTTGCGTAGTCATAACCAAAACTCCCACATCTGATGTGTCTAGAATTTCAGTTGAAATATCAAGTCCACTAAGACCAGCAGAAATTGTTACTCCCACTAAACCAACACCATTAAATGAATTTGGCCATTCTCCCCAGTCAGAATCATTAGTAATAATGCTCAATAAGGATGATGCTTGAAGCGTATTCCCAGAGATATTATAATCAAAGTTTTCTGAAAGAACCTCAAAGCCTTCAACTTCACCAGTTGATAGGTCTCCATCAATTTTATAAATTGCAGGATACAATTGACCAAAACCACCGCTACCATATCCATATGCATATGCAACTGGATTTTGGGCATCAGGATTAACAATAGCGATAACATATAAATTCCATGGACCAAAAAAACCCCCTTCATTGCAACAACTGCCAGCAAGGTTTAAAGCTGTATAAAGTTTGTCATCACTATATGATGCCTTAAGGCTTACTATATCTTGGTCTGGATTTGTATCTCCGGTATCATCACTTGCAAGAATTGCAAATAAATTGTTTGGTGCTGGCCAAATATTATTCTCATTATATGGAGATTGAGATACAGTAGTTTGACCAAAATCTAATCCTAAAGATCCGGAATCTAAAGAGCCTGATAAATACCACCAAACACTCTCATTCATTCCTGGCATATTTGTTACTGCGCCCCAAGTACTTTCATACCCAGTGGTTCCAATAAGGTCAACATCTGTGTTTTCTGTCCATGATGACTGCTCATTGTCTGAGACAAAAACTTTTGCTGAAGTATTTGTAGCAGATGTAAGGCTATCAGATAAATCACAATGAGCATGAAAACTAGGATTAGGAGCTGAAGAACATAAATTAGACAATAATTCTTCTCTAATATCAGGTGTTATTTGATTGATTGTCAGCTTGCCTTCCATGGCTTTTTGCCAAACAAGTTTCATAGACTGCTGAATAATGGTATCGATTTGGTTTTCACTTGGATATTGATTATCAGAAAACAGAAAGCAAACCATTAATATTAAAATAAAATTTTTCATATAAAATCCTTTATAATTAAACGGTATAATATATAAAATTAGAATAATTATTCTATGTAATAATATGTTACACGCGAAAAGAGGCTTTGGCAGCTGCAAGATATGCAATTGGAATTCTATATGGGGAACAACTTACATAATCTAATTGAATATTATTAAAAAAATAAATTGATTTTGGATCACCACCATGTTCTCCACATATTCCAATTTTAATTTTTGGTTTAGATATTTTTGCTTTTTTTACAGCTGTTTTGACTAGCTGCCCAACCCCCTGTTGATCAATTGTTTTAAAAGGATCTTCTGTTAATATATTATTATCAAAATAATCTTGAATAAAGCTACCAATATCATCTCTTGAAAAACCAAATGTTGTTTGTGTTAAATCATTAGTACCAAATGAAATAAAATCTGCTTTTTCTGCAATTTTATCTGCAATTAAACATGCTCTAGGCAATTCTATCATTGTGCCAAGCCTATATTTAAGTTTTATTTGTAATTTTTTATTTAATTTTTTAGCAATTTTTTTTACAACCATTTTTTGATGTTCAAATTCACCAACGGTGCTAACCAAGGGGATCATAATTTCTGGGCTAGGATTAATACCATCATTTATTAATTTTCCACATGCTGTGAAAATTGCCTCTACTTGCATCTCTGTAATTTCCGGAAAAGACACTGCTAATCTACATCCGCGGTGACCTAACATGGGGTTGATTTCAAATAAATCAATAATCCTATTTTTAATATCTTTAGAGGAAATGTTCATGTTTTTTGCGAGGGAATCAATTAACTCAGTATTTTTTTGTGAAGGTAAAAATTCATGCAAAGGAGGATCGAGCAATCGAATAGTAACAGGGCTTGGGGATATTTCTTTTAGAATTTTATAAAAATCTTTTTTTTGATATGGCAATAATTCCATAATAGCATTCTTTCTATCAATATTTGAGTTTGATAGAATCATTTTTTGTACACTTCGTATTCTCTTTTTATCAAAAAACATATGTTCAGTTCTACAAAGGCCAATGCCTTGTGATCTTAGTTTTTTTGATAAAGCAGCATCTTTTGGGTTATCAGCATTTGCTCTAATTTTTAACCTTTTAAATTTATTTGTTAATGACATTAGTTTTAAAAAATATTTATTTTTGAAAAAATTTGATTTAACTAAATTTAGTTTTTGATCATAAACAAAACCCTCTGTACTATTAATTGTAAACCAATCACCTTCATTGTAGGTAATATTATTAATGGTAACGGTTTTGTGTTTTAAATCAATATTTAAATTAGCACAACCTACAATACAAGCCTTTCCCCAGCCCCTTGCAACCAATGCAGCATGTGATGTCATTCCTCCTTTAGCCGTGATAATGCCCTGGGATACATGCATTCCCTGGACATCCTCAGGGGAGGTCTCGTGTCTAACTAGCAAAACTTGTTTATTTTTTTTATGCCATTCTTCAGCATCTGAAGCTGTAAATACAATTTGTCCACATGCACCACCGGGGCTTGCGGGTAAGCCGGACTCTATAGGTGTGTTTATTTTTTCTAATTCTGGATCAACCTTTGGATGCATAATCTCATCTATATTTTTTGATATTATTCTATCTATAACTTCTTTTTGTGTTATAAGTTTTTCATTGTTCATTTCAATGGCAATTTTAATTGCTGCTTCACCAGTTCTTTTTCCTTTTCTAGTTTGTAACATCCAAAGGTTTCCAGATTCAATAGTAAATTCTACATCCTGCATATCTTTGTAATGTTTTTCTAGTGTATTTTTAATTTTGATTAATTTTTTATAAATATTTGGCCAATTTTTTTGTAAGGTTTGACTGTTTTTTGTTTTGGCTGTTTTGCTTGATTCATTAATTGGATTAGGAGTTCTAATTCCTGCAACGACATCTTCGCCCTGTGCATTTTTTAACCATTCACCATAAATATTATTATCACCATTAGATGGATTTCTTGTAAAAGCAACTCCAGTAGCGGATGTTTTTCCTAAATTCCCAAATA
>CAYVBB010000095.1:0-5976 GCA_964448515.1 uncultured bacterium
ATCAGTATTAAAAAATTCACTAGTTTCTTTAATTTTATTATCGATTAGAAGATTTTTAAATTTTTCACTAATATCTTTAAGATCCTTAATCTTAACATTTTTTGATAAGGAATGTTGACTTTCACTTTTAGCTTCAATAGTATACCCAGTAACTGATTCAGTTAATTTTAGATTTGAACCATTTCTACCTATAGCTATAGCCAACTCATCATCATTGAATATTGCTACAGCAAGTTTTTTATTTTCATCTATATAAAGATCTATAGGCTTAGCTGGAGATAAAGCTCTTGAAATTATTAAAGCTGGCTGCTCACTGTAATTTATAATATCAATCTTTTCACCATTTAATTCCCTAACAACTGATTGTATTCTACTACCTTTCATTCCAACGCATGCTCCAACAGCATCTATTCTTCTATCTGATGAATAAACAACAATTTTACTTCTGTCACCAGGTGCTCTTGCAATATTTTTAATTTCAATAATACCATCTTCAATTTCTGGAACTTCCAATTCAAATAATTTTTGTAAAAAGGTATTACTTGTTCTTGACATTATAATCTCAGGTGATTTACCAAATTTTAAATCTACAGATTTAATTAAACCTCTAATCTGGTCGCCTCTTTTAAAATGATCGTTATAAATCTGCTCAGATTTAGGAAGAATTATTTCAATTTTATTATTATCTGTTACAAAAATTCGATCCCTTTGAATCTGATGAACATAACCTGAATAAATTGTATTAATCTTATTGTTAAAATCGTTATAAATAGATTCTTTTTCAATATCTTTTATTCTAGTTGAAAGGTGTTGTTTTGCATGAGAAATAAGTCTACGTCCAAAAGAATCTGGATTAATAATATCTATATACATTTCTCCAACAACAAGTGTATCATCAGTTTTAATAGCATCTTCAATAGATATTTCTGTCACTTCATCTTTAACAACATCAACTACAATTTTTTCATGAAATATTTCAATATCACCTCGTTCCATGTTAACTATAATACTAAAAATATCTTCATTTTCTTCACCATATTTTTTTAATAGCATTGATTTAAATATATCTTCAATTATACTTGTTAAGTATGTTTTTTCAACATTTTTATCTTTTGAAAGCAATGTAAATGCTTCAATTATTTGTTTACTGTCCAATTTTTTACCTCATTTTATATTTTGCATAAAAAAAGTGGGGATATTTCCCCACTTTCAATTATAGTAATTTAATCATAAAAAACTGTTGATTCAAAATTAAATTTTAACTTCCTATCTGTTCATATAAAGATTTTAATTGAAAATCATTAATTTCATCTATTTTAATAGTATTGTATAAATCATCAAAGTCATCATCCATCATAATATCATTATATAGCATACACAATTTAATTTTAACATATGTCTTTCTATCATAAATGTCAAATAATTTTATAGATTTTTTATAACTTTTGATAGCATTATCGTTGTCCTTAATTCTAATAAAATAATCTCCATGCATCAAATGTAATGATGCTTCGATATTATTATCATTAGTATCAAATTTATTATCTTCAATCATCTTTTTTAAACTATCTAATAAATTGTTTTCCATATAATAATTAAACAAATAAACATAAGCTTGATTGTAAGACTCTGAATATGAATAATTTTCAAGTACTTCTTTAAAACCCGATATACTTAAATCCACTTTTCCATCTAAATGCTTATTAGTTGTTATACTAACAAATCTATTATAAGATGAATCTTGATTGTTTGATCTATTATTATAGATAATAAGTAATAATAATAATGTTAATATTGATAGTGATACTTTCATAACATTATTAGGATTGGTTGATATATATGTTAATCCTTTTAAAAAAGTATCTCTAATTGGGTCATATTTGATTTCTTCTTTTTTCATTTAATTGTACCCTCGCCCAGAATCGAACTGGGAGCCTTTCGCTTAGGAGGCGAACGCTCTATCCTGTTGAGCTACGAGGGCATCCTTTATTTAATTTTTCATTACCTATAACTTAAATCTTTAATTTTTTTATTTACAATATTATTTTTCATCTTTTAATGCTCTATTCATTAAGCTTAGCATAGAATCTTTTGGAGTTGAGTTATTATAAATTATATTATAGACTTCTATGCATATTGGCATATATAAATTATTACTTTTAATTATATTATATAAAACTCTTGATGTATTTATACCTTCTGATACCATCCCAATAGATTCTTTTGATTCTTTAACATTATTTCCTTTGGATAATAATTCTCCAAATCTTCTATTTCGACTAAAAGAGCTATAACATGTACATGCTAAATCTCCTAAACCTGAAAGTCCGTATATGGTATTATTTTTAAAATTATATATTTTTGATAATTGTATAATTTCATACAATCCTCTTGTAATTAATGAAGCTTGTGCATTGTCACCTAAATTAAGTCCATTACATATTCCCGATGCTATAGCAATAACATTTTTAACAGCTCCACCAATCTGAACACCAACAACGTCACTAGAAGTGTATAATCGAAAAAAATTATTAGAAAAGTAATTACGTAAATCTTCTCTTAACTCCTTGTTAACACTAGCAATAATAGATGTAGTTGGATTTTTTTTTATAATCTCTTCAGCATGATTAGGACCAGATAAAATAGCTATATTACCTTCTTTATAATTGAATTTTTTAATTAATAACTCTGAAATTAAAAGTTCTGATTTAGTATCAAAACCTTTAGATAAAACAACTATTTTAAAATTTGATAAATCATTAACAGTAAGAAATTCTGAAATTGAATTACTTGGAATAGCAAGTAAAGTTATATCATTAGGTTCTAAGTCTAAAAAATTATTAGTATATTGAATATTATTTGATATAACTGATTTAGGAAGATCTGGATGAATATTATTTCTAATAAGAGATAATGTTTTTAAAGAATTTCTATGTAAAACTTTAACGTTATGACCATTTAATTTTAGTAAATTTGCAAAGGTAATTCCCCAAGTACCTGCTCCAATAATATTAAAATTCATTATTAAATAACTTCACCAATATGATAATATGGTTCATTTATGCTATCTAAATGATTTTCCAATTTAGTTAAACTATTTTTATTAACAATTACAACCATTCCTATACCTAGATTAAATGGTCGTATCATATCATTAAATTTAATATTACCCTCTTTTTGAATTAATTTAAAAATATTTGGCCATTCCCATGAACTCCAATCAATCTTTATATCTTGATCTTTTTCTAAAACTCTGTGAGTGTTTTCAATCAATCCTCCACCAGTAATATGGGAAAGAGCTTTTAACCATGGTTTATCAAGTATATCAGATAAAATGGGTAAATAAGATCTATGAATTTTCAACAATTCTTCATCAACTGAAGATCCTAATTCTTCTATATATTCACCTATTTTATATTTGTTTAATAATACCTTTCTTGCTAAAGAATAACCATTTGTATGTAATCCATTTGAAGGTAAACCTACTAAGATATCGCCTTTAGATACTTTATTATTTGACAACATTTTATTTTTTTCAACAACACCAACAATTGTACCACTAACATCATATTTATTATCATCATAAAAACCAGGCATTTCAGCTGTTTCTCCACCGATTAAAACACAATTATTTTCTTTACATGCAATAGAAAATCCTTTGATAACATTGTCTAATATTACATTATCTAGTTTACCAGCAGCGAAATAATCTAGAAAAAACATTGGTTTAGCTCCAATTACCAGGATATCATTAACACAATGATTAACTAAACATTGACCAATTGTATCATGTTTTTCAGATAAATTTGCTAAAAGCAACTTGGTTCCAACTCCATCAACACTAGAAACTAATACAGGATTTTCATAATCATTCTTTGGAAAGTTAAAACAACCTCCAAAAGAGCCTATATCTGATAGTGTATTGTTATTGAATGTTGTTTTTGCATGCTTTTTAACTTTCTTTAATCCAATGTTAGCAGCATCAATATCAACACCTGCATCTTTATATGTTGTCATATCTATTTATAAATTGTTTCAATTAAGTTTTCATAATTTGCTATTACTTTTTTTCTTACAATTGACATCTTTGGAGTCATTTCACCTTTTTCTATTGAAAATTCATTTGGTAATAATTTATATCTTTTTACAGATTCATAATGAGAAAACTTATCCATTATTAATTCAATTTCTTTATCAATTAATTTCAATACATCTGGATGATCAACCATTGCCTCATTACTTAATTTTTCTTTATTTATAGAAATCAAAAAATCATTAATATTGATATAATTTGGCACAATTAAAGCACTAATGAAATTTCTTTTATCCCCAATAATCAATGTTTGTTGTATATATTTAGATTGATTTAATGCTACTTCTAATGGTGCAGGAGCAATATTTTTACCTGCAGAAGTAACTAATAAACTTTTCTTTCTATCAGTTATTTTTAAAAAACCATCATCATCAATCTTTCCTATATCACCTGTATGGAACCATCCATCTTTATCAAAAACTTCATCAGTAGCTTCTTTATTATTATAATAACCAAGCATAACATTTGGACCCTTAGCTAAAATTTCACCATCATTAGCAATTTTTAGTTCAACATTGTCAAGTTTAATACCAACAGTACCAAATCTAATATTTTCAGGTGTATTACTTGTAAGTACTGGAGATGTTTCTGTTAACCCATAACCTTCAAGAATTGTAATACCGATACCTGAAAAAAATTCTGCAATTTTTTGTGGTAAAGGAGCACCACCTGAAATAAAAAATTTGATTTCGCCACCTAGTTTAGCCCTTACTTTACTATATATTAATTTATCAGCTATTTTATGTTTTATTTTTGTTGATACGGGGATTATTTGTTTAGCATGCAAGAGATTTGTATAGTCTTTACCAATCTTAAGTCCCCATCTAAATAATTTTTGTCTGATAGCTGGCGCATCTTTTAAACCTTCCATAATTTTGTCATACATTTTTTCAAAAAATCTTGGTACACATACAACAATCGAAGGTGAAACCTCAGCCATATTCAAGCCTACAGTTTCCATGTTTTCAGCGTAATAGATTTTAGATTTAGTATACATTGGGAAAAAGTGACCAGCCATTCTTTCTAAAACGTGACTTAAAGGTAAAAATGATAAGAATTTTTCTTTATATAAATTATCTTGTAGCTTAACTACTTCAGTTAAATTAGAAATTAAATTTTTATGTGACAACATTACACCTTTTGGCATACCAGTAGTTCCTGAAGTATATATAAGAGTGACCAGATCATGTTCTGATATTTTACTAGAATAATCTTCGATTATTGAAATATTACTTTCTTTAATAAAATTTTTACCTAATAATAGTAAATCTGAAAATTTATAAGAATAATCAATAGTATCTCCAATAGAATCATCATCAAGTAATACAATATATTTAAGTGATTCACATTTATTGAATATCTTGTTAATTTTCTCAAATTGATATTTATTTTCAACAAAAATTAACTTGCTTTCTGAATCATTTAATATAAATTCAACTTGTTCATCAATTAGTGTAGGATATACGGTTGTCGTTGTCATTCCAGCTGATAATATAGAATAATCTGCTAATGCCCATTTATATGAAGTCGTTGATAAAATAGAAACTTTATCCTTTGGTTTTAAATCTAGATACAGGAGAGAACCTGATAGATTTTCAACTATTTTTTTTACTTCACTTCCAGTAATTGGGACCCAATTATCATTTTTTTTGTAATTTAGTATATTTTTATCTTTTTGCTCTTCAATTACTGAAAAGAACATTTCTGGAATTGTTTTATAATTCATATTATATATATAATTAATTAATAATAATTTATAAATAAATATCAATATATAAAGTAAGAAAAATTAATTTATGCCGAGGTGGTGAAATTGGTAGACACGTTAGATTCAAAATCTAATGTTTTTCGGAACGTGTGGGTTCGAGTCCCACCCTCGGTAC
>CAYVBB010000096.1:0-5929 GCA_964448515.1 uncultured bacterium
GGACACACCTAGAACGGCAGATGGGAGGAGTTGGAACAAGAGGTGGTCCAGGTGAAAAACAAATTGAAATTGATAGAAGATTATTAAGAAAAGATATTAATAAATTAAAAAAGGATCTTTCTCAAATTGAAAAACAAAGAATAACTCAAAGAAAATCACGAAAGAGTATATATAAGGTGGCTTTAGTAGGTTATACTAATGCAGGAAAATCATCTATTTTTAAAAACTTAAGTGGTCACAATACATATATAAAAGATGAACTATTTGCAACTCTAGATACAACAACAAAAAATGTATCTTTAGACGATAAAAGTAAAATTTTACTAAGTGATACAGTTGGCTTTCTAAGAAATCTACCAACTGATTTAATAGCTTCTTTTAGATCAACGTTAGGTGAGATAAAAGATGCTGATTTGTTACTAAAAATTATAGATATAAGCTCATCAGATATTTCTGGTCATATAAATACTATTGAAGAAACATTAAAGATATTAGAATGTCATAAAAAAAAATCAATCATTGTATTTAATAAAATTGATATAGTAAACAATAATAATATTTACAAAAAACTAAAAATAAAGTATAAAGATGCACTTTTTATATCATCATTAAAAAAGCTAAATATAAATATACTGATTAAAAGCATAATTGATAGAGTAAATGAAAACCTTAAGATATATACAATTAAATTACCATATAATAGCATTTCTATTATTGATTATATATATACAAATACAAATGTTATAGATAGAAAAGATGAATTTGACCATATAAAATTATCATTTAGAGCAACTATGGGTATACATAATAAAATATTGAAAAAGTCAAAATAACCACCTGTGAGAGTAATTTTCAGATGACCTTTATTTAGGTACAGTGGGTAACTCCTCCAAAATCGCAAGTTTCCTTTAATCATATTAAATATAACAAGGCCTACTTTTGAATAAGGTAAGTAAGAAACCCTATTTATAAGTTGAAAGTTCTGAAAATTACTTACCCTCACAGATAAATTAACTTAAAATTAATTTATATAATTACATAATAAAAATTTAAATTTAAGAGTTATTTTAATTAAACTTTTAGGTAAGTATGCAAGGTTACTATAGATTTCCAACAATATATAAAAATAAGATTGCATTCATTTCAGATGATGATTTATGGATTAGCGATATTAATAATTTTAATACAAAGAGATTAACAACGAACATATCAAATGTATCATCACCAAAATTCTCTCCAGATGGTAATTTTATATCTTATGTTGGAATAGAGGATGGTAACACAGAAGTATACATTATACCCTCAAATGGTGGCATTTCTAAGAGATTAACATTTGAAGGAGCTTTTATTAGCAAAATTGCTTTATGGAGTAAAGAAGGTATCTTTTATGCATCTGATTTAGAAAAACCATTTAACCGTATATCAGACTTAAGATTGTTTAATATAAAAAATAATAGATCCAAAGCTATGGATTTTGGAATTTCTTCAAATATAGCGCTTCATGATGATTTTACTGTCATTGGAAGAAATACTCAAGATCCAGCAAGATGGAAAAGATATAAAGGTGGTACAGCAGGTGAACTTTGGATAGATTATAATAAGAATAATTTTAATAAATTAATTAACCTTAAAGGTAATTTAGCTTGTCCTCTAATTTTAGATAAACGAATTTATTTTATATCAGATCATGAAGGAATTGCTAATATTTATTCTTGTTAAAAAATGGTAAATCATTAAGAAAACATACAAATCATAAAAATTATTATGTTAGAAATGCATCATCAGACAATTCTAAAATAATTTATCAATGTGGAGCTAGATTATTTGTGTTTGATACTAAATCAAATACATATAAGAAACTTAATATTAACTATACAAATAGTAATATAGATTCTGGCCGAAAATTTTCTTGTTCTACTAAATACTTAGAACATGCATCTTTATCTAATAATGGCCAACTATTAAATATTATTTCAAGAGGAAAATCTTTCGTAATGGGTAACTGGGATGGTCCAGCTTTACAATATGGAAAATTAAATGGTGTTAGATACAAGCATCCAATACAAGTTAATAAAAATAAAAATCTACTTTTATGTTCAGATGAAAATAATGTTGAAAAATTTGAATTGTATAATTTAGAAACATCAAAATTAATTAAATCATTTAAAAAAGATCTAGGAAGAATTTTAGAAGTTAAAAAATCTCCGACTTTAGATATTGTAGCTTTTTTAAATCATAAACATGAATTGCATCTATTTAATATATCTAAAAATTCAATAATTAAAATTGATCATAGCACAAATCATCCAATAGATTTTAATTGGTCACCTGATGGTAAATTTATTGCATATTCATGTTCATTAAACAGCAGAAGATCTGTTATAAAGATTTTCACATTGTCAAGTAAAAAATCTATAGAAGTTTCAGATGCTATAAATCAAGATTATTCTCCTGTTTTTGATAATTCAGGTAAATATTTATCATTCATATCAAAGAGAACTTTTAATCCTGTATATGATAGTATTCAATTTGATTTAAATTTTACTCAATCAGAGAAGCCTTATATAATTATACTTAATAAGAAGACAGATTCACCATTTATAAAAAATCCTTTAAGTGATGTTAAGACAAAAAAAGGTAAAAAGAAATCAAATAACAAAGTTAAGGTAAATATAGATTTCGATAATATTAAGAACAGAATTATTCAAGTGCCAATTAAAGAAACAACATTAGATGATAGCCTTGGCTTTATTGATAATAAAATATTTTATATGAAATGGCCAATTCAAGGTTCCAGGGAAGATGGTTGGTATTCAATGGAAAGTCCTTTAAAAGGTACAATTTTTTATTATGATTTAGATAAACTTGAAGAAAAGATGTTTTTTTCTGGTGCTACCTCATTTTACATTGATAATAAATCATCAAATATTCTTATTAAATCTGACAATTCATTAACAGTATTAACAACTAAATCTATTCCTAATAAGGAGGCTATTTCTAAAAATAAATTTAATAAAGATACAGGGAAAATTAATTTATCAAGAATAAATCTAAGCATAGATGTTAAATCTGAGTGGAAACAGATGTATTCTGAGGCATGGAGATTGCAACGTGATTATTTTTGGACCTCAGATATGTCAGGTATAAATTGGAAAAAAATATTTAATAGATATTATAAGCTAATCGATAGAATAAGTACTCGTACTGAATTTTCAGATTTAATATGGGAAATGCAAGGTGAGCTTGGAACATCACATTGTTATGAATTTGGAGGTGATTATAAGCCAATAAGAAGGTATAACACAGGTTTACTATCTGCTAGTTTTAAATACAATAATAGATTTAAAGCATATGAAATAAATAATATTGCAAAAGGCGATTTATGGGATTCACACCCATCACCATTGCTGCGTCCTGGTTTAAATATTAATAATGGTGATTTATTATATAAAATAAATAATACAATGCTAACAAGTGAAAATTACCCTGGCGAATTACTCGTTAATCAAATTGGTAAAGAGATACAGCTTACAGTATCTAATAAAAAAGGTAAAAATAAACGTAATGTTATTGTAAGTCCTAACTCATACGATAAGCATCTTTACTATCGAGATTGGGTAGAAAAAAATAGAGAATATGTTCATAAAAAATCTAAAGGTAAAATTGGATATGTACATATACCTGATATGGGAGCTGATGGGTTTGCAGAATTTCATAGATATTTTTTAGCTGAAATTGTCTATGATGGATTAATAATTGATGTAAGATATAATGGGGGAGGTCATGTATCTCAATTATTATTAAGTAAATTAGCTAAAAAAAGAATCGGTTATGATTTAACAAGGTGGATGGGAATAGAACCATATCCATCAGAATCACCAGCTGGACCAATGGTTGCAATTACAAACGAGTATGCTGGCTCAGACGGTGATATCTTTTCACATTCATGGAAACTTCTAAAATTAGGTAAATTAATTGGAAAACGTACATGGTGTTATTGGCATTTGGCCAAGAAATGCACTTGTGGATGGTACCTTAACCACTCAGCCAGAATTTTCATTTTGGTTTAAGGATGTAGGTTGGAATGTTGAAAATTACGGAACTGATGTTGATATTGAAATACATGATACTCCTCAGGATTACAGAAAAGGTATTGACCGTCAGTTAGATAAGTCTATTTTTATAGTTTTAAATGATCTTAAAAAACCAAATGCAATTCTTAAAGCAAACCTTAAGGAAAAACCAAGCTTAAAGTTGCCATAATATGAATCATTTATTATTACAAACCAGCACAGACAGCCTATCTATTGCAAAGATTATAGCTAAAAAACTAATAGATAATTGTCTATCTCCTTGCGTACATATTATTAATTCACCTACAACAATTTATAAGTGGGAAGGTGAAACTATTAATACAAAAGAATATTTAATACAAATCAAAACAACAGATTTACATAAAGCAGAAGTTATAAAAGCCATTAAAGAAGAACATAATTACAATAATCCTGAATTAATTTCTCAAAAAATTAATATTGAATCTAATGATTATAAAAAATGGTTTAATAAAGAAATGAAATTATAATGTATTTTAAAGGTGATCAATCTAAACTGTTCATTACAAAAGACAGAACATTAAACTCTACTCCAATACTGTTTATTCATGGATTTACAGGAAGTTCTAAATCATGGAAAAATATAAGAGACAACCTTAATTATCCATCGTTAGCTGTTGATATACCAGGACATGGTAAAAGTACGTTTAATCATTTAAATGAAGATTACTACTTTAAAGATTTTACAAATGAATTATATCTATCTTTACTTAGTATGGATATAAAGAAAATTCATTTATGTGGATATTCAATGGGTGCAAGGCTTGCATTAGCTTTTGCATCTAAATACCCAAGTTTAGTAAAAACATTAATATTAGAAAGTGGAACAGTTGGCATTTCTGAAATGGAAGAGAAGGAAGAGGTAAAAAGGAAAGATTTTAATAAGAGTATTCGAATAAAAGAAAATCTAAATGAATTTATTAAAGACTGGGAATGTAATGTTTTGTTTGATCATCAGTTATCCAGGAATGAAGAAGGCTTTATTCATCAAAGAGAGATAAGATTAAGTCATGATAAAACACAACTTTCTAAATCTATCGAAGTATTTAGTAAAGGCAATATGCCATACCTGCTTAATAGTTATGTAAAATTGCCAATACCAATAATTATTATAAACGGCAAAGAAGATAGGAAATATATTAAAGAAGGAAGAATTATGTTAAATGCTAATGATAACTCTAAACAGTATATTATCGATGAGGCAGGACACAATGTTCACCTAGATAATCCCAGTTTATATTTAGAAACTTTATCTCCTTATTTAATTGAAGAAAAGGTAATTACTTAAAGTAGTACTTTAATACAATGAATATTCAAAATCTTTTAAATTCAATATTTTTTCCTAGAAAAAGCGACTTCGAAACGGATGATAAAGATCATTTGGTTAACATTAGTAATGATGTATCTGTTGGAATAAGGTTATTTATTAAAGATATCAGCTATCCAACGATACTTTTCTTTCATGCTAATGCTGAGATAACACATGAATATGATGATATAGCTGAAATGTACAATCAATATAATATAAACTTTATTGTAGCTGGATATAGAGGATATGGCATATCAAATGGAACCCCTACTATGCAAAACTCTCTTGATGACTCTTTGAAAATATTTTCTTATGTCAAGGAACATCTAAAAAAAATAAACAATACAAATAAATTTATTCTAATGGGACGATCATTAGGTTCAACATCTGCATGTCATATAATGAGCAACAATGAAAAAGAATTTGATGGGGCAATAATTGATAGTGGTTTTGCAACAGAGTATCCATTTTTACTAAGATTTGGTGTCGATCCTGAATCTGTTAATTT
>CAYVBB010000097.1:0-5736 GCA_964448515.1 uncultured bacterium
CTATCATATTATATAAATGAAAATTTGATTCTACCATTGCTTATTTGACATACCTTTTTTAATAATAGAACTTGCCATTTTTAAACTCCATTTTCTTGGTATTAAGGAAGTAAAAAATTTTGCAAAACGATTTATTTTTCCATTTATAATTATAAATTTACCTTTTTTATAAGCTTTAAGTGATTGGTCAACAACTTCTTGTGAACTCATTAAATATCCAGCAACAGGAGTAGAATTCATTTGAGCTCTTTTATTAAAATTTGTTTTTGTATATCCAGGACAAACACCAAGAATATTAATATTTTTTTCTCGATATTCTTCATATAAACTTAATGTAAATGATGTTACAAATGCTTTGGTTGCTGCATATATACTAAAATATGGAATAGGTTGAAATGATGCAAGAGATGAAATATTTATAATCCCACCACTTTTATTTTCTACCATATCTTTCAAAAATAAATGGGTTAAATGGGTTAAAGAACAAATATTAAGATTAATCATCTCATTATAATTTTCCATAGAATTATCAAGAAATTTTCCTGAATAACCAAAACCAGCATTATTTATTACAATATCAACTTTAATTTTCATATCATTTATCTTGTTATATAATTCTTCAGGGAATTCTTTTTTTGATAAATCTCCTGGTATTGATACAGCATTATTCATACTTGAAGCCATCTGTTTTAATTTATCTTCACTTCTAGCTGTTAATATTAATTTTGCTCCCATTTCATTAAGAGTATGAGCAAAATTTTCTCCAATACCTGACGATGCGCCTGTAATTAAAATCGTTTTATCTTTATAATAATCCATTTATTTCCTTAAAATTATTTTTTAATTTATTTTTATTTATTCAATTGTTTATAAATTTAAATATGAAAACTAATAAATTTAACTCCTTTAGTGAATTCTATCCATTTTATTTATCTGAGCATAAAAAAAAATTAACTAAAATTTTTCATGCTACTGGTTCAATGATTGTTATCTTTATAATTTTATTTTCAATATATAATAACAACTATAAATATTTATATTTTACACCTATAGTAGGATATGGATTTGCATGGTTTAGTCATTTTTTTATTGAAAAAAATAAACCAGCAACTTTTAAATATCCATTATATAGTTTTATTGGTGACTGGATAATGCTTAAAGATATTTTAATAGGAAAAATAAAATTATGAAAAAAATATTACTTTTTATACCAATTATATTATTATTTAATTCTTGTGCTCTAATTTTAGATTTTCAAGATTTACCAAAACCAATTGGAGATTATAGTATTGGTACAGATGTTTTTGATTGGGAAGATAAATATCGAGATGAATGGTTCACACCTAATGAAATTGACTCAAGAAAGATTGCAGTACAAATTTGGTATCCAGCAATAGAAAGATCTGATTCTCTATATCCATATTTAGATTATCCAGAATTGCGAATTGAAGCTATTGCAAATAAAATTAATCAATCAAAAAATTTAGTTAAACCTGTAACAAAAGTAAAAGGCAATTCATATTATAAAGCAAAACCAGTAAATAAAAAATTCCCTCTTATTTTATTTTCACATGGTTTAGGTGGATATAAAACACAAAATATGATTGCTATTGAAGCGTTAGTAAGCAAAGGATATATAGTTATATCTGCTGATCATACATACGATGCTAACATTACTGTTTTTGAAGATGGAACTTACATTAATTATAGTTACAATATTCTTGATAATGTACCAAAAGAAAAATTTTGGGATGTTAGACTTCCTCAAGTTAATACTAGAGCTGCAGATATAAGTTTTATGATTGATAAATTACAACTAATGAAAAATCATCCAGTTTATAATTCAATTGATTTTAATAATATTGGTGTTTTTGGAATGTCAACTGGAGGAACAACTGCTATTGTTTCTTCATGGAATGACACTAGAATTTCTGCTTGCTTAAATTTAGATGGTTGGATTGTTCCTGTTGTAGATGAAATTGTAAATACTGGTATTAAAATCCCATTTTGCTATATCGGACAAGAATATTGGAAAGGAAATCCTCTTAATTATGATAAACTTGAAAAATTTTATAAAAATTGCTCCTCTGACTCATATCTATTAAAAATCAACAAAACAAAACACTTTGATTATTCAGACTCCCCTCATTTCAGTAAAGTTAGTAGAATGATTGCATCCGGTAAAAATGTTGATAGTAAATTTGCAGAAAGGATTGGAATATCTATAGTAGGTTTTTTCGATGAATATTTAAAAGATGAAAATTATAACTGGACAGAAATAATAATTAATAATTATGAAACATCTATTCAATTTAAATAAATATATTTTATATATAATTTTATGTTTATTTTTTTGTTGTCAAGATAATCTAACCAATCCTATTGATTGTGCTGATTATGATTTATTTGAAGATGAATGTGGTCAATGTACTCAATGTAACGAGTCTTGTGATTGTAATTTAGAAGAATGTGATTGGAACCTATCAAAAGATAGTTGTGATGTATGCTTTGGAAATAATACATCCTGCTTAGGCTGTATGAATGATCTTGCAACAAATTTTGATGATGAAGCGACTATCCCATGTAATGACTGTTGTGTCTATTCAAATATCTTTATTGTTTATTCAGATAACAATGGATTTGAGCCAAGCCTTCATCAGACAAATATTAATGTTCCAATTTATTGGCTAAATAATTCTAACCATGAAATTATTATTAAAACTGTTGATAGTCCACAACCAAGTTGTATCCAAAATCAAGAATCAATATATACAAATAATGATTGTTCTTTATATGATTCATTAGAATTATGTGAAAATATTAATCAAGGATGCGCATGGAATACTCCTTATTCCTACAATCAAAATTGGGATGATTTTGAAATAACTGTTCCTGCTGGTACGGGATTAACATCACCTACTCAATTTTATTTTATAGGTTTTTCATACCCTTCAGGTTATCAATATTATTATGATTTAGACAATGAAAATACTGATTATGGATTCATTAATGTCAATCAAAATTAAATTTTATGAGTAAAAATTTAAGACCCTTCCATTTAGCATTCCCTGTTAAAAATATAAAAAAAACAATCAAATGGTATACAACTATTTTAGAATGTAAAATTGGAAGAGAAGATAAAAGATGGGTAGATTTTAATTTTTATGGACATCAAATTTCAGCCCATTTAATAAATGATGTAATGAAATTATCTGATACTAATAAAGTAGATGGAGAAAATATTCCCTGTAGACACTTTGGAATAATATTAACAAAAAAAAATTGGGACAAATTATCAGATAAATTAATAAAAAAGAAAACTAATTTTCTAATTAAACCAAATACCAGATTCAAAGGGGAAAAAGGAGAACAATCTACATTTTTTATCAAAGACCCAAGCGGAAATATTTTAGAATTTAAATCATTTAATAATGATCGAATGATATTTGATCATTAACCATTTAATATACTTTGAACAAGTATAATAACATCTTGAACATTTACATTTTCATCATTATTCATATCACCTGATTCCATATAATTATTAGATAAAATTAAATTTATTAACAGGATAACATCACTAATATTTATTATAGAATCTTGATTTAAATCTCCTAATATAAAATTAGAATTACATACTAATTCATATAAAAATGAACTTGAAAAATCTGTTTCAAAATTCATATTAGTATAAGGAGAATGTCCTTGATTCTCATAAGTATGTAACGCGCTATAATTGCCCAATTCAAGCATTCTTTCATGAATAATGAAGCTACCATCAACTAACATATTTAATCCGAATAAGGTAACCAAATCATCATCATAAGGGACAACATCATCTTGATCACCATGCATACTTACAATTGGGATATCATTTTCCACAATCCAATCTCGATTTCCAACAGCACCTGATAAATTTACAATACCATGAAAACTTGAATCATACCCTTGATTACCAGACAAACCCTCTAATCCACCAAAATCATCATAATCATCATATAAAAATACTGGAATCTCATCATATTCATTTAAATAAGCAGCATTAATGGCTGTGATTGCACCAGCTGAATAACCTCCAGCATATACTCTATTTATATCTATTTTATAATCATCATATAATTCATCATTCATTTTAAAAAATCTAATTGCTGCTTTTAAATCATGAATAGCTTTCATAGCTGCTTTATAAGCACTTTCTTCATTTGGATTAAAAAGTAATAAATGCTGAGAAAGCCTATAATCTATAGCCACAGAAACATATCCCATTTTTGCATAGTTTGTACATAAAGCAACAATATCTGAAGATGATTTAGAGCCACCTATAAATGAACCGCCAAATAAAAAAAATATTAACGGTCTTTCATTAAAAGTATCATTTTCTGGAGAATATATATCCATATATAATGCTTCAGAATATTCTGAACCTAATATAGATTGGTTTATATTTTCACCATATTGTACTTCATACTCAATATCTACATTAAACTCTTCAGTTATATAGCGATCATTTTCACATTCTTCTTGTAAAAAACAAATCGATATGAATATAAGTAATATTATTTTTTTCATAATCTGAATTTATTTTATTTTTTTATAGATTGAAATTAAGATTAAACCTAGCCCTGTAATGCTTCCACCTATAAATATATTCAATGAAATATACTCTGAAAAAATAAAAAATGCAAAAACAGTAGCAATAATCGGTTCTCCTAATGGAAAAGCTGCTACAATTGTTGGGGGAACATATTTTATTGAATAATAAATTGAATTATGACCTAATATTGTAGGAACCAATCCTAAAAAAAATAATCCTAAAAATTCATTTATGTTAAAATTTAATAGTGTCTGATTAACTAAAATAGAGACTATAAATAATGTAAAAGATGCAGATAGATACAATGCTCTAGTATAAACAATTGTATCTTCTTTTTGTCTTACTTTTTCACCAATCATTAAAGCAATAGCAATACATACTGAACAAAGCAATGCATATAAATTTCCAATTGTATATTGAGAATCTAAATTAAATTGATATCCTAATATAATAATTGAGCCAATAAGCGTAAAAAACAATCCAAGTAAAACTTTATTATTATAATATCTTTTTAATATATATAATTCCACTAGTAATGTAAAAAATGGGGCTAATGTTCCTAAAAATGTTGCATTTGCTATTTTTGTCATTTTAATAGCTTCAAAAAATAAGGCAAAATGAATTCCTAACAATATCCCTGCACAAATTGTTCTATTAATATTTATCTTATCTTTCATTTTTCCTTGAGGTTTTATTATACTAAATCCCCATAGAATCATTGCAGCAATAAACATTCTCCAAAAAGAGATTGAAACAGCATTAACACCAACTAATGCTCTACCAATTATAGGTGATGTACTAACAGACAAGAGAGCTAAAATAAGAAGTAATGTAATTTTTGTATTCATAATAATCACAAAAATTAAAACATGTTATATTAAAAATGGCATAATATTTAATGATTTATTATATTATTCAATAATTAAAAGGTTAAAAAATATGTTTACTAAATATTTCAAATTACTTCTTCTAATATTATTATTAAATATAAATACCCTTATATCAGATGAATTTTCTGATGGTCCGTACGGGGTAAACTATTTTGATATAGCTGAGTCATTCAGTGTTCCAGATTTAAATATATCAATAGAAGGAGATGTTAATTTAGATGAAACAATAAATATTCAAGATGTTATTTTATT
>CAYVBB010000098.1:0-5708 GCA_964448515.1 uncultured bacterium
TCAAAAGCTAGAATTAGAATGGGTTATTCTAATTATAACTAAATATACTTACTTATTAATAAGTATTACAAATTTATTATTGAAATTTTATTTATAAAAAAATGATTTATGACAAGAGATAAATTGATAATACTATTTGTAAACCAAAAGATATAAATCCTACTAAAAATACTCTAGGACCATCTTTAAGTATTGATTCTAATGAAATATTCAATCCAATTGCTGCCATTGCAAATAACAAAGAATATTTACTTAATATATTTATCATTGGTAATAATGATAGTGGAATAAGATTATAATTTACAGCAATTGCAAAAGCAATAAATCCTATTATAAAAAAAGGAATAGGGAATGATATTTTTTTTGAAACTTTATAATTTGAAAATGAATAATAAAAAGTTATAAGAATTAAAATTGGTCCAAGCATTAATATTCTAATCATTTTGGTAATAACAGCTACTTCTCCAATTTCATTACTCATAATAAAACCTGCTGCCGTAACTTGCCCCACAGCTTGTATTGTACTGCCTATTATAACACCTATATTATTAACATCGCCTTCAAAGACTAAATTTATAAATAGAGGAACAATAAAAATACCGATAGTACCTAACAAATTTATTACAGATATTGATAGAGCAATATCTCCTTTTTTAGATTTCATGATTGATGATGCTCCTGCAATAGCAGAAGCTCCGCAAATTCCATTTCCAATTCCTATCAAAAAAGATAATGAATTTGTAAGATTAAATAATTTACCTATAATCAAAGAAGAAAAGATTGCAAATACAATTATTAGTAGAATAGTATAAATAATATTAGACTCAATTAATTCTAAAACAGAAAAATTTAATCCTGCTCCCATAAATATAATTGCAATACTAAGTAAATATTTTTCTGAGAATTTTATACCTGATTTAAATGATTTATCTATAGAAAAGAAATAATTAATAATCATTCCTAAAAGTATTGAAATAGCAACAGAACCTATATACAAGTAAATTGAAAGTATTTTAGAAATAAATACTACAAAAGAAACCAGCAGTAGTCCTTTTATATATTTTTTAATAAAATTCAATAAATATTCTTATGTTTTACCACATTTTAAATTTGCAGGTACAGCTACATCAAATCTTTTTGGATAAGGTCTATTTTTTTTACGCTCATTTTCTAAGAAATCTTCTTTAGAAACATTATCACCTACATTAGGATTAAACTTCTTCTCATGACCTATTGTAGAACTTAAAAAACCATTATAATTATGACAAGGATAAACTATAGTATCATCAGGATATGAAAAAATTTTCTTTTTAACACTATCATATATATTGCTTGATGAACCTTCTTGAAAATCTGTTCTACCAGTACCTTCTATAAATAAAGTATCTCCAGTGAAAATTGAACCTTTCGTATAATAAGAAACACAACCACCTGTATGTCCAGGAGTATGTATTACTGCTATCTCATGCTTATCTAAACTAACTTTATCTCCATCATCAAACAAAATATCTGCTCCATCAACTCCTGTTTTAGAACCATAACAAATTTTTGCATTAAAAGATTTTTTTAACTTGGAAGCAGCAGTGATATGATCTGCATGTACGTGAGTTTCAAATATGTATAATAACCTTAAATTTAATTTATTTATTAAATTAATATCTCTATCTATCTGTTCTAATACTGGATCTATAATAATACTGTTTCTTGAAGATTCATCCCATAATAAATAAGTATATGTCCATGTATCATAATCAAATAATTGCTTTATTTTTAAATTACTCATAATGATTATTTTTTAAAATTTATAAATTGCAATGCAACATTCAACTTTTCTGACTTTAGTTTATTCATAATATCTTGTAAATCATCAATCTTTTTACCTGACACTCTAATTTGATCTCCCTGAATTTGACTTTGGACCTTTAATTTATATTCTTTTATTTTCTTATTAATTATTTTTGCATTTTCTTTTGAAATACCTTCTTTTAGAAATACAAATTGTCTGACGCTCATTCCAGATGCTTTTTCTTCTTCTTTAAAATCATATGTTTTTAAAGAAACTTTTCTTGTTATTGAGCGATCTTTTAACATATCAACTATAGCTTCTCTCTGCATTGAATTACTTGATTCAATTTTTATTTTTTTTTCTGATTTATCTAAATTAATTGATGAATTAGTACCTCTAAAGTCATATCTATTTACAATATCTCTTTTTACAATATTAACTGCATTATCTATTTCTTGTAGATCATAAGTACTTACAATATCAAGTGAGGGCATTATTTAGTCTCCTTTTATTAATAATAATTTAAAAATAATTTCAACTAAATATAATAGATAAAAAAAAAGGGGTCTAAGATAAGACCCCTTTTTTCTAACATAAATTATATGTTCTTATTTTAGAAGCATTAATTTCTGAGTTGAAACTTGACCAGAACTTTCAGCTCTTACAATATATACTCCACTAGAAATATTAGAAGCATCCCATGTCAATTGATGACCATTAACATTAGCTTCATACATTCCATCAGCTAAAACCGCTACCTGTTGACCAACAATATTATATATCTTAACTGATACATATCCAGCTTCAGATAATACTAAAGATAGATTAGTTGTTGGATTAAAAGGATTAGGATATGCTTCTGTTAACATGAAATTAGAAATTTCAGTAGTTTGATTAGTTAAAATACTATTTCCATTATTATCTGATACAATTGAAGATACTATAGTATAATTTCCTCTTGTATCACCTATTTTTTCTAAAGTATTTAAACCATCTGTAACTAATACTACTGTTGTTTGATTTTCACTTGTTACATATTCAGAAACATATTCATTTTCTAAAGTAATTGTAAAATCAGTTCCATGACTTAATGTTAATTGAACTCCTTGAACAAATCCATCAGATCTTAACAACAAATCATTATTTCTAATTACAAGAGTTGCTTCAGTTGCACTATCAACTCTAGCTGATGTTCCCATAATAATATTAACAATAGAAACAATATCTTGTACATTAATTGTACCATCATCATTCATATCAGCACATGGTAAATCATCGTTACTAACACCCATGATATAGTTAACAACTAATATTATATCTTGTACATTAATAGTTTCATCATCATTATTATCACCCAGTAAACAATCATCACCTCCAGCCGGACATGGATCTTCACATACACCTGTATAAATAAAGTATGCTACAGCTCCACATTCATCTGATACGCCTGGAACATAATTACCATCACATTCTCCACCAGGACCACCTGAACAATCATCAGCACTACATGCTTCATACCATTCAGTTCCTTGAAGAGATTCTACACACATATCCCATGCAATATCACAATCGATTTCACCGCCACATTCACCAGCATCACCAGGTGCTTCACCACAATCACCCAAATCACATTCATATTCATTACATACGAAGTCTACTCCGAATGAGCCATCATCACAATATCCATCACCAACCCATGATAATAAAGAAGCATCAAAACATGTTCCATCACAGTCAGTTAGTATATTAACACCATCAGCGTATTCACATGTTCCATCATCTTCAACAGCATCTGGGTCATAATTACATGCTCCCATATCTGTACAACCACTTGGAACAACATCTCCACAACCAGCTCCTACACAACCTTCTTCAGGAGCACCTCCAGATAGTGGATTTCCATCTGCACAATCAAGTGTCCAAGTAATTTCACTATCCCATGAACCACCACCAACACTAAATTCATTAGCAATGGATAAATCAAAACATAATAATACTGAACCTTCACTTCCTTCAGATAATGTTACACTTTGATCTCCAGAAGTAAAAGATGCACCATTCCATCCATCACCATATGAATCATACATCATAAGATCACAAACAGAATCAGTACAAAAATCTGGACAATCATCTTCAGAACAAGCTAAAGAACCATCCCAACATTCAGTTGAAGCAGCTGCATCACCAGCACATTCATCATTACAATCAATACAATCACCACCATCACAGTCAAATACTTCACATGCAAGACCATATCCTTCAAAACCACCTAAATCATTATCACATGTTCCATTACCTTGAGCATCAACAATACCGTCAAAATCACTATCTGCAAAGATATAGTATAATCCACATCCTATTTGATAACCTTCATAAGAAGGATTCCAATAGCCATAGTTAGCTCCAGCAAAGAATTCACATGAACCATCATCTTCTTCAGCATCAGGATTATAATTTGGAGCACCATCTAACATACATCCATAGACAGTTGTATCAACCTCACCTGGTAAATCAAACACCCAAGATTCATAATCACCTGTTTCTAATATAAATGTATATAACAGACCACCATCTGCATTTGTAATTGTTGCAGTAGCACCATTCCATCCATCTCCATATGAGTCATAACCACCAAAACCATATGTACCATCAACTAAACAAAGCTCAAACGTACCAACTGCACCTGTTTCATAAAAATCATCTGGGCCATCTATTTCCCAAGTAATTTCACTATCCCATGAACCACCACCTACAACTAGTGTATATCCTGAACAATCACAAGAACTTCCGTCTCCTTCACAAACACCACATTCATCTAGATAAGCAGTACCATCACAAACACCCAAACAATCTTCAACAGCCGTACCAAACACAGTACCAGTACAATCTTCTACACAAACTTCTGCTGCATAATCTCCAGATTCACAACAATCTGCACCTTCATCAGAACCATCATCACAATCTGGACCCCATGAAGCATTACCATATTCAGCAGCTCCATCACATACATAAGAAGCTGGAATACATTCACTTCCATCTGCACATGATACTTGAGTTGAAGAAGAACATCCACCATTCCATGTACATGTTCCATCATCTGAAGTAGCATCTGGATCATAATTTTCTGCTGTTTCATCTGTACATCCAGGTACTGATGCAGAACAATCTCCAAAACATCCAGATTCTGGTGCACCACCTGATAATGGATTACCATCACCACAATCTAATATCCATGAAACTTCACTAGCCCATGAACCACCATCACATGAGTACTCATTTTGAGCACTTAAATCAAAACATAAAACTAAAGAGCCTATCTCTCCTTCAGTTAAAGTAGCACTTTGATCACCTGATTGCCATACATTACCATTCCAACCATCACCATAAGCATCAGTCATAGAAAGTAAACATTCAGTATTTTCACAGCTTGATGGACAATCGTCTTCAGAGCAAGCTACTGATCCATCCCAACATTCTACAGATGGAACATCTGCGCCTAAACAATCACCAGCACAATCTTCACAATCTCCTCCATCACATGCAAAAGCATCACAAGCAAGACCATATCCACTACCTAAATCATCACAAGCACCATCACCCTGTGCATCAACAACACCATCAGCATCAGTATCAGCAAAGATATAATATAATCCACAACCAATTTGATAACCTGCATAAGATGCATTCCAATATCCGTAATCAGCTCCTGCATAAAATTCACAAGAACCATCATCTTCTTCTGCATCAGGATTATAATTTGGAGCACCTTCTAACATACATCCATATACAGTTGTATCAACTTCTCCTGGTAATTCAAATACCCAAGATTCATAATCACCAGATTCTAGTATAAATGTATATAACAATCCACCATCTGCATTTGTAATTGTTGCAGTAGCACCATTCCATCCATCTCCATATG
>CAYVBB010000099.1:0-5682 GCA_964448515.1 uncultured bacterium
CCTGTATTACCACCTATACATACTCCACAATCATCTTCAATAGCAGTACCACCACAAACATTTTCACAATCCAAAGAAGCATTTTCACCACCACACACTCCACAATCATCAATTACTGCAGAACCAGCACACTCACCTGAACAATCTTCTGATGCACAAGTATCATTATCAGCAGTTGCATCTGGATTATAATTACAAGCATTTTCATCCATACAACCATAAATATTCCCTGATGTATCCATTTCATGGTAGCCCAAATAATCCCATGTGTTCTGTTCATATACCAACCACTCTGAATTAGCTTCATCAGTGCCAGCTGATAAACTCCAATTACCACTATTACCTGAAAGGACACTTATTTTACGAACTAAGGTATGATTTTTTGTTGCATCCTCTACACCTGCAACATCCCAACCATCTCCAGGATCATCTCCTATCTCTCCAATAATATCAAGGATAGTACCTGTAGATAATTCTGTTAATGCAAATACATCATTTCCATTGCTTAAATATGTAAAAGTTTGATCACATTGCGCTTGAATTAAGGCATCTGCAGAGCCATGACAAACAACATACACATCTCCAGCTGCAAGAATTGTTCCTGAATCAAACGTTACATTATCAGGATAATCCCATGAAACACCATCGTTACAACCATTAGAACAACTTGATAAAGAATAATTACTTAAATCAATTCCTGCATCCATTCCATTATATATCTCTAAATATTTATGGTTACTTGATCCCTCAGCATATTCAGAGAAGAAAATAACTTGTCCTTCACAACCAGTTCCATCTCCATTGCATACACCACACTCATCTTCAACTGCACTACCATCACAAACACCCTCACAATCCAATGTTGCATTTTCACCTCCGCAGACATCACAATCATCAATTACTGCAGAACCACCACATTCACCAAAGCAATCTTCTGATGCACATGTACCGTTATCAGCTGTTGCATCTGGATTATAATTACAAGCATTCATATCCATACAACCATAAATATTTCCTGAAGTATCTATTGTATGAGAACCCAAATAATCCCATGTATTTTGATCGTATACTATCCATTCAGAATTGAATTCATCTGTCCCAGAAGATAGAGACCAATCTCCATTGTTACCTGAAAGAACAGATGATTTACGCACCAATGTATGATCTCTAGTCCCGTTTGTTACTCCTGCTACATCCCATCCATCTCCTGGATCTGTTGCACTCCAAGTTCCAATACAATCTAACTTTGTAAATGAAGACTCACTTCCTTCTACTAAACAAAAGCCATCATCTCCATTACTTAAATATGTATGAGTTTGATTACAAAAAGGCTGTATTGCATTAGCATCAGCTGAAGGATGACAAATAACAAACACATCATTTGCTGAAACTACAGATCCCGCATCAAATGAATTCCAATAATCGTATGTACCCTCAGTGTTTGCACCGTTTGTTGCATTTGGGAAGGCATAGCCTGATAAATCTATTTCTTGATCAGTTGCATTGTAAATTTCAAGGTATTTATGATTACTTGAACCTTCCGCATACTCAGAGAAAAATAGTTGAGAAAATAAAAAATTAAAAATTATTAATAATGATACATGTTTATACATTGGGAACCCTTTATATTAAAAAAAAACGAGCCTTATAAATTACTTATAAAGCTCGTTTTATTATACTATTTATTTCAATTTATACTACTTAAGTAGCATTAATTTTTGAGTTGAAACATTACCTGCTGTTTCAGCTCTTACAAGATAAACTCCACTTGCTAAGTTTGAACCATTAAAGTTTACTGGATAACCATTTAAATTAGCATCCATATAACCATTTAATAAAGTTGCAACCTTCTGACCTATTAAGTTATATACATTAACAGACACAAAACCATCTTGAGCTACTACTATATTTAAAGAAGTAGATGGGTTAAATGGGTTTGGACCCGCTAACTTAACTTCAATAGAATTAACATTAATAACATTAACATCAGATATTTCATCATTAGAATTACACAATATAACAGACTCAACTTCAAATGAACCTTTATATGTAGCAATTTCTTCTAAAGAATTATCTATTGCAACAAGTAACAATGTTGTTTTATTACCAATAGTACTATATTCAGAAACATAAGAATCCTTAAGATCTAAACTAAAATCAGATCCATGACTCAATGTCATCTGAACACCTGCTACAAAACCATTAGAATTAACTGATATAGTCTTGTTAGTTAAAACAATATTCGCAGAGGTTGCATCATCATAGCTTATTCTATCAGCTAAAATAGTGTTAACCAATGAAATAACATCATTAACATTAACAGCCCCATCACCATTTAAGTCACCATTACATATTTGTTCAGCTGTGAAGCATGTAGCATCACCTGAACATCCAAGAATCCAACCAACAAGAGCAACAATATCAGTAACATTAATATCTCCTAAACCATTAACATTTCCACCATTGTCTGTACATTCACACACTGGGTCAGTGTATACTACATCAGCACAAGACTCCCATGACTCACATGTTAAGTCTGAACAAGATGCACAAGCAGTACAGCTACCATATGTTACAGACTCACTAACATCACTATCAGTAACTACTGTAACACGATTCCAATAATTAGTATCTGGAACCTGAGTTGCACAACTCAAACCCGCTAAATCTTCTTGAGCATGCCATGTATTCCACCATGAATCATCTGTCCAGTGACCTACAGTTAATTTCCATTCCCATGTTCCTGCGGGTACAGTACCAGATCCTGTCCATACTCCATCTCCATCATCATCAGATAAATCAGTAAATACTCCATTCCAATCTGTATTAAGACCTTTAACATGAACAACATCTCCAGAGACTGGAGTATAATCAGCACAATTCATATCAGCTGTAAAGCTTACAGTATACTGACACTCATCAGAACATGAATCATAAACATCAGTTCTATTACCATCTTGCAACCACCATCTATTACCCCAGTTAGCATAATCAGTTACTAGGGTACCATTATCAATTAATGCAGTACATTCACCATTTGCAGCATTATCAAAAAGAGCTTCTTGAACACCATCTACTACCCATAGATATTCCATATCAGCATCTGGTGCAGGATCAAAAGTAACAGTCCAAGAACCATCACCATTATCTACAGCAACAGGACCACCATTTGGATCCCAGCCCCACCATGTACCAGTCATTCTTACTGATGATGCAGAAGAACAAGTTTCTAAAGTTAATGATAGTGGATATGTACATGAGCCATCATCAACATTTGCACTATCATTAGTATTGTTAGCAGCTACATCAGTACAACCATACACTAAAGTATGTGGATGAGAACCAAGGAAAGTCCAAGTATCTTTATCTAATACATGCCACTCAGAATCATCATCTTCAGTTCCAGCAGAAGCTTCCCAATAACCATCGTTACCTGTTGTTACATCAGATTTTCTAACTAAAGTATGATCTTTTGTTGCATCATTTACTCCCGCAACATCCCATCCAGAACCTGGGTCAGCACCAAAATCACCTATACAATCTAAAACTTCATAACCATCATCTGGACCAAATACTAAGCAATATCCATCATCACCATTACTTAAATAATTATGGAATTCATCACATAGAGTTTGATCTCCTGCGAAACTTCCATGACATATAACATAAACATCTCCAGCAGCGACACTAGCACCATCATCAAAAGCATTCCAATAATTATGAGTTCCATCCGAACCACCATTAGCATTTGGATATGTATAATTTCCTAATGTAACAGTATCATTAGAAGCATTATAGATTTCTAAATATTTATTATTACTTGACCCTTCAGCATATTCAGAGAAAAATAAATTAGCTACTGGTTCAGCATATTCACATGAACCATCATCAACATTGGCATTATCATCAGTATTAGAAGCACTAGAATCTGTACAACCACCAATACAATCTGCACAAACACCAAAACAAACAGTATCTAAATTAGAATCACCTGATAATGTTGCTGTTCTATTCCAATAACCAAAACCATCACCATCTGGATCATCAAAAATAGCACATGATAAATTATCTAAGTCCTCATAACTCCAACCATTTCTAAATTTATATAAATAATCACCTGCTGGTAATGTTATTGAAGCTGTACAAACATCATTATCATCACAAGTAGCAGATATTGCATCATTGCTTGACCATGCTGTACCCCATGAACCAAATACTCTAACACCATTTTCAGTATCAATATCTCCAGCATAAGACATATTAACACTAAATGTTAAAGTATAAATCGCATTCCCATCACAATCTTCACCAGTATTAGCAAAAACACAGTCTCCTGAATCTAGATAGTTACATGCTGTTGCATCATCACAAAGTGTATCAAATGAATGAGGATGAGAACCAAGATAAGTCCAGGTGTCACTTTCTAAAACAACCCATTCAGAATCTTCATCAGTTGTTCCAGCTGAAGCAGCCCAATCAGTGTTCCCTTGTGTTACTGTGTTTTTTCTTACTAATGTATGATTAGCTGTAGCTCCAGCTACACCAGCAACATCCCAATTAGGAGAAGTAGAACCATCACCAGGTGTTCCAACCCTATCTAATAATGTATTTGATGGTACATGAAGTAAACCAAGAGCATCATCACCATTACTTACATAATTATTTGTCTGATCACATTCATCAAAAATACTTGCAGACCATGTTTCAGATGCAAGTTCACATTCCGATTGAGTTGAATAAGTAGCATCTGAACAACTTGCTTGTGTAGATTGAGAGTGACAAACTACATAAACATCTCCAGCTGCTACTGATGCACCATCTGAAAAAGAAGTATTATATTCATAATCTGTACACTCATTACTACAAGTAACAAATTCATAATCAGCTAAGTCAACTGTAGCATTTGTTGCATTATATAATTCCCAATATTTATTATTACTACTACCTTCAGCCCATTCTGAGAAAAATAAATTTTCTGCTTGAGGAGCAGGACATGTAGCATCACAACTACCAGCACAATATTGAACTGTCATTGCATTACCTGAACCATCTACAGTAAAGCTATAATTATAACCACCACTACCATTATCATTACCACATTCAGAAGGTGCTTGATATTGAGTTGATGCTCCCCAAATATTATTCCACCATTCATTAATAGATGTATCTACACATAAAATTGTAAAATCATATGATCCAGGAGCAACACCACCATTCCAATCTACAGTCCAGCTATTATCATTAGTAGCACCCCATCCAGTCCAAGTATTTCCAGCATCATCCAAGAATGATCCTGTTACACTTACATAACCACAATCATCTAAACCATCAATATCAAATGTTACAACAGATGGCAATGGATCAACTTCGCATAAACCAGTTGTATCATTACACGAAGAACCAGATTCGCATGTCACACCAGCACAAGGGCCACTAACACAAGCCGTACCACCATAGCCTTCACACGTAGCAGCATCAAATGGAGGATCAGTATTTGGTTGCCATGCACCTAATGAATCAGAATACATACATCCACCCTCACTATAAGATAAAAAGACATCATCACATGATGCGTAAGTACATAATAAATTACCATATTGATCTTCTGCTTGAACAGTAGCAGTTGAATCATAATTTGATGCATTTGAATCCATACAACCTGTAACTAATGCAACACTTCCA
>CAYVBB010000100.1:0-5668 GCA_964448515.1 uncultured bacterium
AATATTAACATATGCATTGTGCGGATTTAATCTTATGTATCCAGGTGAATTCAATGGTTTTTTTGGTTTTTCAGGATTTGGTATAAATACTCCTCAAGGTAGTGATGGATTAATAAATTATGCTTCAGGTTCATATTCTTATTATGCAGATTTTATTTTTCAAGCTATGTTTGCAGCAACCTGTGCTACGATTGTATCAGGAGCAGTAGCTGAAAGAATTAAGCTATCAAGTTTTCTTATATTTTCAACAATTTATGTTGCATTTGTATATCCTTGGCTTGGTTCTTGGAAATGGGGTGGAGGGTGGCTTAATCAAATGGGATTTTACGATTTTGCTGGATCTACATTGGTACATAGTGTAGGTGGTTGGGCAGCTTTAGTTGGGGCATGGATATTAGGGCCTAGAATTGGTAAATATACAAAATCAGGGATTAGACCAATAATGGGCCATAATATGCCACTTGCTACAATTGGAGTATTTTTATTATGGTTTGGATGGTATGGATTTAATGGAGGATCTGTTCTATCTGCTGATGCAGGAGCTGTCTCATATGTGTTTGTTACAACTACATTAGCTTCAGCAGCTGGAATTTTAGGTGCAATGATAATATCATGGACTGTATCTAAAAAACCAGATTTATCTATGGTTTTAAACGGCTCATTAGCAGGCTTGGTTAGTATAACAGCAGGAGCTGATGTTATTAGTCCTCTTAATTCAGTAATTGTTGGATTCATTGCAGGTATATTTGTTTTTATATCTGTCATATTTTTTGATAAAATAAAAATAGATGATCCTGTAGGTGCTATTTCAGTACATCTAATATGTGGAATATGGGGAACTCTAGCTGTTGGTATTTTTACAAATAACTATTCATTTATAACTCAACTGATTGGAGTAGTATCTTATGGTGTTAGTAGTCTGATTTGTGCATTTATATTATTTTATACTCTTAATCTAATAATGAATATCAGAGTAACAGAAGAGGAAGAGTTAAAAGGTCTAGATATTGGAGAGCATGAAATGGAATCATATGCTGGTTTTCAAATATTTACAGTAGAATAAGGAGAAGAATTATGAAATTAATTATTGCAGTTATTCAACCAGAAGAATTACCTGAAATAAAGGAAGAACTATTAAAGAAGAAAATATATAAATTTACAGTTTCTAATGCGCTTGGTCAAGGTAAAGAAATACCTATCCATGAAGTGTATAGAGGTATTGCACATGAAATAACTTTATTAAAGAAAGTTCGTATAGAAATTGCTGTTAATAATGAGTTCGTGGATGATGTTATTGATGCAATTTGTAATGTTGCTAATAAATATGAAGAGAAAGGAAGAGGAAAAATTTTTGTACTTCCTATTGAAAAATGTGTTAGGATTAGGACAGGAGAAGAGGGTAAAGAAGCAATAGGTTAATTAACAAATGTTAACCATTTATAATATTTTTCTTCCTTACCTCTGACAATATTGTAATATTTTTTTTGAAGTTCTAGTGTTTTTTCCCCAGATTTCCCATTTCCTACAATATGATTATCAATTTGTCTGATTGGAGTAACTTCAGAAGCACTACCACAGTAAAAAATTTCATCAGCAGAAAATAAATCATCTTGAGATAGTGATTTTATTTCGTAATTATATCCTAAGTCTTTAATTAGCTGTAATAAAGTTGATCTTGTTATCCCAAGTAAAATGTTAGATGATTGATCATTAGTGTAAAAGATATTATTTTTTATTAAAAAAATATTTTGGCCAGAACCTTCTGCAATACTATCGTCTTCATTTAATAATAATGCTTCATCAAAACCTCTTGACTTTGCATCTTGTACTGCAAGCATTGAATTTAAATATGGTCCAGCAGCTTTTGTACTAGAGGGGAAAGCATTTGATTTATATTTTCTCCAAGGGCTTATTGTGATTTTTGCACCTTTTTTTAAGGCTTCTTTACTAACATATGCTCCCCAGTTTAATGTAGCAATTGCCACTTCTACTGGACATTTTTTAGGGTGGACACCAAGAGTATCAAAACCATAATAAGCAATTGGTCTTAAATAACAATCTTTTACTTCATTTTTTCGTAATAATTCCATAGCTGCATTGCATAATGTATTAGCATCAAACGGAATATTTATTTTAAATGCGTTTGCTGATTCATGAAGTCTTTTCATATGTTCTTTTAGTTTGAAGATGGCCGGGCCTTTATCAGTATTATAGCATTTTATTCCTTCGAAAACTGCACTTCCATAATGAAT
This sequence comes from uncultured bacterium, assembly GCA_964448515.1. GTDB lineage: Bacteria > Fidelibacterota > Marinisomatia > SCGC-AAA003-L08 > D37C17. Next base: position 2,253 of record CAYVBB010000100.1, read on the forward strand.
GCAATGAGATAAAACATGGATTTTAGCATTGTCAAAATTAGTTAATTTTCCATTAAACCATATATATTTAGAATAATTTGACATTTGAATAACTAAATTTAATTTATATATGTTAAATAAAAAAATGTTATATAAAAGAGCTAATATATTTTTAATATATAGCATTACAATTAACATATTTATTATAGGAGTAATTCATGAATCATGAAAAACAATTAAGAGAAATAGCAAATAAGATGGTTCTAAAAGGAAAGGGAATATTGGCTGCTGATGAAAGTACTCCAACCTGTACAAAAAGATTTGATTCAATATCTATTGATTCAACATATGAAAATAGAAATGAATATAGAAATATGTTATTTACTGCAGATAATTTAGAAGAATATATAAGTGGAGTAATACTGTTTGATGAAACATTTAGACAATATACTACATGTGATGATAAAATTTCATTTGTTGAATATTTAACTTCAAAAGGTATTATTCCAGGTATTAAAGTAGATAAAGGAGCAAAAAATTTATCAGGTTTCCAAAATGAAAAAATAACTGAAGGATTAGATGGTTTAAGAGAAAGATTAAATGAGTACTATAAACTTGGTGCTAGATTTGCTAAATGGAGAGCTGTTATAACTATAGGTAGTGATATTCCTTCTGATGCATGTATTTATTCTAATGCCCACGCTTTAGCTAGATATGCTTCTTTATGTCAAGAATCAAATATTGTTCCTATTGTTGAGCCAGAAGTATTAATGAATGGTTCACATACTATAGAAACTTGTTATGAAATTAGCAAAAGAACATTAAATGTAGTATTTGAGCAGTTATTATTAAATCATGTTATGCTTGAAGGAATTGTATTAAAACCTAACATGATTATTTCAGGTTTAGATTGTGATTATCAGGCAGATGCTGATCACGTTGCTGAAATGACTTATAAATGTTTAAAAGAAAATGTTCCTGCAGAAGTTCCAGGTATAGCTTTCCTTTCTGGAGGACAAAGCAGTAATCTTGCTACATCACATTTACAAAAAATGAACGATAAGTATAAAGATGATATGCCATGGAATTTAACATTTTCATATGGTAGAGCATTGCAGCATGATGCTTTAAATACTTGGCTTGGAAATAATATTGAAGATGGACAAAAATCTTTATTAAAAAGAGCTAAAGCAAATAGTTTTGCTACTTTAGGAAAAGTTATTTAGAATATAAAATGAACTCTATAAAACTACATGCCCCTGCTACAATTGCAAACATTTCATGTGGTTTTGATATTCTTGGAATTTGTTTAGATGCCCCTTATGATGAAATTGAAATAAAAAAAATATCTAGTAAAGAAGTTATAATAAATTCAATTAAGTCTACGTTTTCAGATATACCTTTAATTCCAAATCAAAATACTGGTGGAATTCCTGCTTTAATGATTATTGAAGATTATAGTTTAGATTTTGGTTTTGAAATAAATATAAAAAAAGGTATTCCTTTATGTGGGGGGTTAGGTTCAAGTGCAGCAACAGCGGCTGGCGTTGCATATGGTATAAATAAATTATTAAATAATAAGTTATCAGAAGAGGAAATAGTTAAGTATGCATTAGAGGGAGAAAAAATATCTTCAAAGACCCCTCATGCTGATAATATAGGTCCTTGCATTAATGGTGGATTTGTAATAATAAAAAATACAAATCCTTTAGAATTAATAAATGTTTCTATTGGTGATTATTATTTTTCTGTTATACATCCTGAAATAAAAATTAGTACAAAAATGGCAAGAGAATTATTACCCAAAAATATCAAATTAAAAGATGCTGTGAAACAATGGGGAAATATTGCTTCATTAGTTTATGGTTTTACAAGTGATAATGTTAATCTAATTAAATCTTCTATGGAAGATTATATTATTGAACCAGTAAGATCTAAATTAATTCCTCATTATGATAAGGTTAAAGAGAGTTCTTTGAAACATGGGGCTGTTGGATGTTCTATATCAGGTTCTGGGCCATCGATTTTTGCAATGTCAGAAAGTTATAATGATTCAAAAAGAATATTATCAGAAATGGAAAAAGTTTTCAATGTACATTCAATTTCATATCATAGTTATTTATCAAAAATAAATAAAAAAGGAATTGTTATTCTTTAAGTCTTATGAAATTTTATAGTACAAATAATAATAGTGAAAAAGTATCTTTTAAACAAGCTTTGATGGAGGGGATGCCTTTAGATAATGGTCTTTATATGCCAGAGTTTATTCCTGATCATTCTAGTTTAGTTAAAGGCATATCCTCTTTAAATATAAAGGATATTTCTTATGTAATTGCTAATAGCTATTTAAATCAAGACTTTCAAAATTCAGATATAGAGGAAATTATTGATTATTCAATAACTTTTGATTCTCCTTTAGTTGATATATATAATAATATTAAAATTTTAGAGCTTTTTCATGGGCCCACATTAGCATTTAAAGATTTTGGTGCAAGATTTATGGCAAGAACGATGGAAAAAGTTGTTGCAAATAGAGATAAAGAATTAAATATTTTAGTTGCAACTTCTGGAGATACAGGTAGTGCTGTTGCAAATGCATTTTATAATGTTGAGGGTATTAATGTCATTATACTGTATCCCAGTAGAAAAGTTAGTTATATACAAGAGAAACAATTAACAACCTTAGGTGATAATGTATTTGCTTTAGAAGTTGATGGAAGTTTTGATGAATGTCAAGCGTTGGTAAAAAAAGCATTTCTTGATTTGAAATTAAAGAAAAAAATCAATTTATCATCAGCCAATTCTATTAATATTGCTAGATTAATTCCTCAAACATTTTATTACTTTAATGCATACTCAAAAATTAAGAATAAAACTAATGTAGTTATATCAGTGCCAAGTGGAAATTTTGGTAATGTTACAGCTGGCTTATTATCCAAGAAAATGGGGTTACCTATTGCAAAATTTATTGCTTCAACTAATAAGAATAAAGCAGTTCCAGATTTTATAAAAAATGGTGTTTATAAACCATTTGAAACAATTCAAACAATATCAAATGCTATGGATGTTGGAAATCCTAGTAATATAAAAAGGATATTAGATATATATAAGAATTCGGATAATTTAAAGCAAGATATGTTAAGTTGGAGTTATGATGATACTAAAACAATAAATATAATTAAAAGAATTTTAAATGATTATAAATATATTCTAGATCCACATAGTGCTGTTGGTCTACTTGGTTTAGAAAATCATAATACATATAACAATAATTTTAATGGTATTTTTTTAGGAACTGCTCATCCAAGTAAATTTTTAGATATAATTGAGCCAGAAATAAATAAGAAAATTAAAATTCCTGATAGATTAAAGGATGTATTAGAAAAAGAAAAAAAATCATTATTTATAAAAAATGATTATGAAGATTTTTCTAATTA
>CAYVBB010000101.1:0-5664 GCA_964448515.1 uncultured bacterium
TAAGCCATAATCATAAAAATTTTCTCTAATATCATTATTATAATAATCATAAATCAAATTATTTTGTTTCCCATTTGAATTATAGCTATCTTCTTGATATGATAATAATTGGTCTATTCCATAATCAAAAAAGGGTTCATATATATCATATTCAATATCAAATTCATTATTACCATTTATATCGATATAATCCCATTTTTGATTATTTTCTGTTCCTTCAGGATTTTCATTAATATCATAATTATCATCTTCAACTTCAGAATTATAATTCTCATATAAATCAGGAATACCATCAATACCATAGTCAAAAAATAATTCAAATTCATCTACATCAATATCAAATTGATTATTATTATTTACTTCTTGATAATCCCAAGATAAATTATTTTCAGTACCTTCGCTATTATTATCTAAATCATAATCATCTTGATTCGGATCAATCATATAATTATCACCATTTGGATCATCTGCTGAACAGGTTGTGCAATTTTCAATCCAATGTAATTCTCCACATATTGTTTGATTTAAATCATTTGTATAAGTATCTAATTCAGTATCTGGTGAGTTAGAAATAAATTCGTTATAAATATCAAGATAAGTATTTATTAATAAATAATCAAGGATTGAGCCATAAACATTTTCTGAATTAAAGCACCCTGATTCATATAAATCATCAACCAAGTCAAAACCTAAATCATCAAATTGTTCACATTCATCTTTACTGCAATTTCCATCACCATCATATCCATCAGTTGATTGATCCCATATATTATTATCTTCTGTTCCAAGGTTATTATAGAGACTGTTTTCACTATCACATGTATTATTACCTGATTCATTTTCATCAGGGCAAGAGTCTAAACCATAATCATCAAATAATTCATAAGAGTCATATAATAAATCAAATTCTTCATTAGAATTTAAATCTTGAAAATCCCAGTTTGAATTACCTTCAATATTTTCTCCTAAATCAAAAACCAAATTATTCTGAGTACCATCTTCATCTAAAATCATACAATCACCATCAGTTCCACAATCATTCCAATTATCTAATGATGGGTCTAAATCTTGAAATACAAAGCTTACATTATTAAAATAGAAGTTAATTTCTTCAAAAGAGTCAAGTATTTCTTCATTTAAGTCAACTTCATATTCAAATAGAACATCATTAAATTCATTTTCTATTATTGTATTGGATTCAATATCTAAACAATCATTAATATTACAATCTAAATTATTTTCATTATCTAAATTAATTAAACTAATTATAGATGGGTCTAGGCCCAATACAGTTCCATACAAATCAGACTCATTATTAATATTAGTAAAAAAATCAGTTTCACTATTAAAATAATTTGATTGAATTGAGCTTATAGAATATCTATTAATATATTCTTGAGAGGTTCCATTTACATCATATTTAACATATAAATAAGGACTATTATAAATATTTGAATTATCAGATGAATATAATTCAATTATCTTTGTTGTTAAATTAGAATTACTAAATTCTAATACAATATCGATATCATTGCCAACTCCAGAACAATAATCATCAAGCATTATCTGTAATTCAGATGATTGATTATTAAAACAAAAAATTCCATTTTCATCATTATTTGGATTATTCCAATAACAATCATTATTGAAATCAATGCAATCACCATTTTGATTTATCTGGTTACATAAGCAATCGCTATAATTTAATAAATTACAATCAATTTGACTTTCAGTTAAAATATATTCAGATAATAAATAACCCCTTAAATCAATTGATATATAATCAAAAATATTACTTATATTGATAGGGAGTTTAATATTTTGAGATAAATTATTTAAATCTAAAAAATCTTCTTGATGGAAAGTTGAACTATTGTCCTGTTCAACATTAATAGTATTATTTAATTTATACGCGTTTATATAAAATTCAGGATTAGCTTCATCATTAAAAAAATTAATATAAGATGAATCAATTAAATTTTCATTTAGATCTGAAAAATCTGAAATAGCAGGTAATTTTAAATCAATACTATTAATATTTAAAAGTTCATCTGCTTCACACAAAGGATTATTAATCAATAATTCTTCCTTTATTTTTATATATATATATAAATTTTGATTATAATCATTACTTCCCAAATATAATCTTGAACTTTCACCAGCATTAAAATCTTCTTCTTGATAGGAATAAGAATTTTCAGATTTTAGCTTAAAGATTTCAAAATTATAAGTTTCTCCACCATCAGGTGTTAAAATAATAGAAGAGTCCTCTTTACAAGAAAAAATAAATAAAGGAATAAAAATAAAGAGGAATTTTAAAAAAAATAGTTTTTTTTTCATTTAAATCAATGAAGACACTTCTTTACTAATAGAATTAAATACATCTAATTTATCAGAACTTTTCAAATCATCTATTGAACCAATGATTTTATGCTTATTCCCTTTTAATAGAGATTTGATATTTTTATCTTTCAAGTCATCAAATACAAAAGTAAAATCTGCATTATTAATTGCAATTTCCATCAAATTTTGTTTTTCTTTTTTCTTATTATGTTCTATATCTAGATTATTAAATAAAGTATTAGGGAAATTATAATAAGGAGAATTACTGTGAAGAAAAAAAACTGTTTTAATATTTTTAAACCACGAGTCATTTTCAATTCTTTTCTTAAGTAAAAGAGGTAATATCGAGGTTTGCCAATCATTAAAAATTATTACATCAGGTACCCAAAATAATTTTTTCAATGTTTCAAGAGAAGATTCAACAAAAAATGAAAATTTTTCTGCATTATTCTTATAAGCTCTACCATTTCTTGATTTATATAATAAATCCGGTAAATCTTTATAATAATCATTGAATTCTAAAAAATAGACTTGAGATCTTGTATTGGGAATAAATGCAGATTTAATATTGGTTAATTCTGTTTTTCCAGAAAAATTAACTTTCATATCTTTTAATCTAATTACTTCTCTTAATATATATTTCCTCTCACTAATAAATCCATATTTAGGATGTATTGTCCTCATATCATAATTATCTTGATCATTTAGAAAAATAGATATCGATTTAGAAAATTCAGATAAAGATGTTGACTGAACATATGGGAATAGTTCAGATGTTAAATGATATATTTTAAGTGGTTTCAATATGTTATAATTTACAAATTGAAATCTATAAAATTCAATCTATTAAAATATTAAATATGATTATTAATAATATTGTTAATAAGACCTATCCCAATACTACAAGTTAGAAAAAATGAACCACCATAGCTAATAAATGGAACTGGCAGCCCTGTAACAGGTAATAATCCAGATATCATAGACATATTAATAATAACATGCATAAAAATTAAACTGCATAATCCAATCAATAAAGTACTAATAAAATTATTTTCAATTCTTTGTGAATAATCAACAACCCAATAAACAAACCAACTTAGACATAATAATATAATTGTTATAGCAAAAAAACCCATTTCTTCTGAAATAACTGATACAATAAAATCTGTGTCTCTTACAGGGAGAAATTTTAAATGAGTCTGAGTACCAGCTCCTAAACCCTTACCCCAAAATCCACCTGAACCAATAGAAATAATTGATTGAATAACTTGATATCCATTTCCCATGGGATCACTAAATGGATCTATAAATGAAATAATTCTATTTCTTTGGTGATTTTCTAAAATATTTGTCCATATATATGGAGTCACTATACTTGTAAATAAGTTTATTATAAAGTGAAATATTTTAAATAAAATTGTTTTATTAATAATAAATAAGTAACACAATACAAATATCATCCATATATAATAGAATACTATATTTGATGATGCTACCATACTTATGAATGGAAAAATCATTAGTAATATTAATTTTATATCAAAGTTAGACCAATATAAAATTGGTAAAATTAATGACAAATAAATTATTGCTGTCCCTAAATCTGGTTGTTTAAATATAATTAGAGGTGGTATAACTGATATTAACAATAGGAAAATAAAAAAAATACTAAATTTATCCTTAATTCGATAATCATTAAACAATCTAGATAAACCAATTATATAAACAATTTTCCCTAATTCAGAAGGTTGAAAGTATATTTTCCCAAGCACTATCCATCTTTGTGATCCCTCAATTACAGGAGATAAAAAGGTAATAGATAATAAAGCTAAGATTGTTAAATAAAATACATATGCATAATCATAAATAAATTGTATCCTTACAAATTGAACTAATAAAAAAACAAAAGCACCAATTAAAGTCCATAATAATTGTTTATAAAAAGTTGATGATAAAAAACTGGTAAAATTACTTGTACTACTTAAAGCCATTACACCTATAATACTATATATAATAATGGGGATTAATACAACCCAGCGAATTGTAATAAAATAATTTTTAAAATCAAATAATCCTTTAAGCATTTATATCCGCTATATATTGAAAAATTTTTCTTGCCATTATTGAGGGTATATTAGAACCCTTTCCTCCATTTTCTACAATAATTACTATAGAATATTTCTGTTTATTTAATTCTAAAAATCCGGCAAACCATGCATGAGGCAATAAATCACAATTTGAGCATATTTGAGCTGTACCTGTTTTACCATATACTTTAGCACCCTTTTTATTTATTTTTGCCTTATATGCTGTTCCCTTATCTTTATTAACAGCATCATACATAGATTTTTTTATAGTTTTCCATACATCTTTATCATATTTAATTATATTTTTATCTATAGTATTATTTTTATTTAAATGAGGAGTAATTGAATACCCTTCATTTTGTATTATATTAATCAAATTTGCTATTTGAATAGGAGTAACCATAATCTCTCCTTGACCAATTGATAAATTTAATAAATGACCACCTGACCAACCACCCTTATCCTTATAGAGATTTGTCATAAATTCTCTATCAGGCACAACACCCTTTTTTTCACCATTTAAATCTATATTTGTAATATTTCCAAAGCCAAAATTTTTTACTTCTGAAGACCACATATCAAAATCTATCATTTGTATTAAATTATAAAAATATATATTACACGATTGCTGCAATGCTTTATTTAAATTTGTTTTTCCATGCCCGTCTTCTTTCCAACAACGAAATTTAGTATCATAGAAATCATAAACTCCATTACAATTGATTGTTCTACTTTTACTGATTAAATTTTTATCTAAAACAATTGCTGATAAAACTAATTTAAATATTGATCCAGGAGGATAATAATTTTGAATTGCTCTATTATTAAAAGGTTTATTACTATTATTATTAATTTCATTCCATACTTTTTTAGGTATTTCTCCAGCAAAAGAACTTAAATCATAATCAGGTTTACTTAACATGGTTAAAATTTCACCCGATTCTGGATTCATTACAATAATAGAACCTACATTATTATCCATTAATTCTTCAGAAAAAGATTGAAGATTAGAATCAATTGTCAAATGCAAATCATCACCTTGAATTGGTAAAATATTACCATCACAATCAAATATACCTTGATCAATTGAAAAACGATCAACTTTATGATATTCAATTCCATTAATTCCCTTTAGCTCATCTTGATAATATTTTTCAACACCACTAAAACCAATTAAACTTTCTTTTTTTCTTAAATAACCTAAGACATGAGATAAATTACAATCCATCATATA
>CAYVBB010000102.1:0-5587 GCA_964448515.1 uncultured bacterium
CATCTGAAATTCGATTGACCATATTATCTAAACTAAATATTCCTCCTGCGGCTATTAAACCAGCTTGCCTCATTCCACCACCAAGCGCTTTTCTCATATGTTTTGCCTTTAATATAAAATCTTTATCGCCTAAAATAACAGAGCCAACTGGAGCAGACAATCCTTTAGATAAGCAACATGAAATAGTATCACAATCTTTTGTTAGTTCATCAACTGATTTATTAAGAGCAATAGCTGCATTAAATATTCGCGCTCCATCTAAATGAATAGATAGATTATGCTTATTGGCAATTTTTTTTACATCATTAAAATAATCAGTATCTAATGGTGAACCATAACAAGCATTATGTGTATTCTCTAGACAAATTAATTTAGTTTTTGGGAAGTGATCATTTCCAAGAGTTCGAATACTTGTTTTAATATCATTTATATTAATTGTTCCATTATCATTATTCTTTAGTTGATGGGAGTGAATTCCACCAAAAGCAGAAATGCCTCCAGCTTCATAATAAAAAATATGAGATTTATCACCCAATATAACTTCATCTCCACGATTACAGTGTGTAAGAACTGAAATTAGATTTGCCATTGTTCCAGACGGAACAAACAATGCAGCTTCTTTATTAAATATTGTAGCAATTTTTTTTTGCAGTAGATTTACAGAAGGGTCTTCACCATACACATCATCTCCTAAAGGAGAATCAATGATAAATTTTTTCATATCATTTGAGGGTAATGTAACTGTATCGCTTCTTAAATCAATCATATTTAAAATATTAATTAGTAGAATAAATTAATTAATATTAATTGATAAAACATTAAATTTATGATATGAATTCAATTAATCTTATTAATGGTAACATCATTACATTAAATGAAAAACATCCTAGGATAAACTCATTATCAATTAATAATGGTAAAATATCATTGATTAATGATGTTAATAAAAAATTTGATACAATTGATTTAAAGGGAGCAACAGTTATTCCAGGTTTTATAGATTCACATTTTCATTTAAAAAATTTTGGGAAAAGACTTAATCTATTAGATTTAAAAAAAATTAAATCATTAGATGAGACAATTAACCTAATTAAAATGTATGCAAAAACTAAGAATCCTAATGATTGGATATTAGGATTTGGGTGGGATCAAAATTTATGGAAAAATAAATCATTTCCACAATCAAACTATCTAGATAATTTAAATATTCAACAACCAATTTATTTAACAAGAATTGATGGCCATGCTGCCTGGGTAAATTCTATGGCTATTAAAAAAACAAATAAAACAGTTAATGAATTAAATCAAATTGATGGAGGACAAGTAATTAATGATTGTATAGTAATTGATAATTCTATGAATCCATTTAAATCTTTTCTACCAAAAGAAAGTAAAAAAAATGTTAAAGATTGGATTTTATTAGCTGCAAAAAAAGCAATACAAATGGGTTTAACAACAGTACATGATGCATGGCAAGATAAAACTATTATTGATGCAATTAAAGAATTAATTGATGAAGAAAAATTTCCAATTCGTTGTTATGGAATGCTAGCAAGCAATGATCAAAGTCTACTGAATTATTATTTTAAAAATGGATATTATAAAAATGAATATTTAACCCTGAGATCTATAAAAGCATTTATTGATGGAGCACTAGGTAGTCGAGGTGCTGCTTTACATGAACCATATTGTGATGATGTCAATAATTGTGGTTTAATTTTAATTAGTAAAGAAGAATTTAGAGAATTAGCAAATTTATGTTATAAGTATAATTTTCAACTTAATACACATGCCATTGGTGATCGAGGCAATACATATGTATTAGATCATTATGCATCAGTTTTAGGTAAAAATAATAATAGAAGATGGAGAATTGAACATGCTCAAATGGTTTTAGATGATGATATGATGAAATTTAAGAAATATAATATATTACCCTCTATGCAGCCCTCTCATTGTACAAGTGATATGCATTGGTTGCCAGATAGATTAGGCAGCCAGCGCTTAAAATTAATTTCAAGATGGCAATCTTTTATTAATCTAGGATTGAAAATCCCAGGAGGATCTGATTGTCCTATAGAAACAGGGAATCCATTATTTGAATTTTATGCAGCTGTTACAAGACAAAATCATAGTTTATTACCTGAAGGGGGTTTTCAACCGCAAGAAAAAGTTCATTCTAACGATGCTTTAAATATGTTCACAAAATGGGGAGCATATGGTAGCTTTAATGAAAAAAACCAAGGACAAATTGCGGCAGGTTATAATGGAGATTTGACAATTATTTCTGATGATATATTATCTGTAGCGTCCAAAAATATTTTAAATATTGAAATTTTATATACTATTGTAAATGGTAAGATAGTTTATCAAAAATAATTATTTTTTATTAAATACAGATATTCTATTTTTTGCTCTTTGAAGAGATTGATTTGCTCTTTCAAAATTTTGTGCTTTATCACCTAAGCGTTCTTTAGCTTTTTTATAGGATTCTTCAGCTCGTTTTTTATCAATATTCTTTGATTCTTCAAATGTTTCTAGAAGTAATTGGACGCCTTTGGACTGTATATCCGTAAAGCCACCACTAGTTGAAAAATATAATGTTTTTCCATCAATATTAATTTTTATTTCACCAATATCTAAAGCAATAATTGCATTTGCATGATTTGCTTCTATTCCAATTAATCCATCTAAACCAGGAATTCTTAAATATGAAATATTCTCAAATGTATGCGTACTTGTTGGTGTAATAATATCTAGATGAAATGTATTCATTATTTTTTCATTGCTTTAGCTTTATCAAACACTTCATCAATTGTGCCAACATACATAAATGCATTTTCTGGTAATTCATCACAATCGCCTTTTAGAATTGCTTCAAATCCAGCGATTGTATCTTCCAATGAAACATATCTTCCTGGTGTTCCAGTAAATTGTTCTGCAACAAAAAATGGTTGTGATAAGAACTTTTGCATTCTTCTGGCTCTATGAACTGTTTGCTTATCTTCATCTGACAATTCATCCATACCTAAAATTGCAATAATATCTTTTAGCTCATTATAGTTTTGTAGAATTTTTTGTACAGATCTAGCTGTATCATAATGTCTATCACCAATTACCCTAGGGTCTAGAATTCTTGATGATGATGCTAATGGATCAACTGCTGGATATATACCAAGTTCAGCAATTTTTCTTTCAAGCACAGATGTTGCATCTAAGTGAGCAAATGCAGTAGCGGGAGCAGGATCAGTCAAATCATCAGCAGGTACGTATACTGCTTGAACTGATGTTACAGAACCATTTTTTGTTGATGTGATACGCTCTTGTAAATCACCCATTTCTGTACCAAGAGTTGGCTGATATCCAACTGCAGAAGGCATACGACCTAAAAGCGCTGATACTTCAGAGCCTGCTTGAGTAAATCTGAAAATATTATCAACAAATAAAAGAACATCTTTTCCTTCTTCATCTCTAAAATATTCTGCCATTGATAATGCACTTAAGGCAACCCTAAGTCTTGCTCCAGGCGGTTCACTCATTTGACCAAATACCATAGCAGTTTTATCAATAACTCCAGATTCAGTCATTTCTCTATATAAATCATTTCCTTCTCTAGTTCTTTCACCAACTCCTGCAAAAACAGAATAACCACCATGTTCAGTGGCAATATTCCTTATTAATTCTTGAATTAATACTGTTTTTCCCACACCAGCACCACCAAACAGTCCAGTTTTTCCTCCTTTAGTATAAGGCTCCATTAAATCAACAACCTTAATTCCAGTAACTAATACTTCAGCTTCCGTAGTAAGATCTTCATGTTTAGGAGCAGGTCTGTGGATGGGATATCTTTTGTTGCTAGAAATTGCATCTTTACCATCAATAGTATTCCCTATAACATCAAAAAGTCTACCAAGTACATTCTCACCAACAGGAACAGAAATTGGTTCCCCTAAATCTTTTACAGCATGCCCTCTTACTAAACCATCAGTTGTATCCATAGCAACTGTTCTCACAGTTGACTCTCCCAAATGCTGAGCAACTTCTAGTATAAGATTATCTGTATCATTTCTTTCAATTTCAAGAGCATTTAAAATTTCTGGAAGATTTCCATCGGGAAACTCCACATCAACAACAGCTCCCATAATTTGTGATATTTTACCCTGCATAATAGTATAGTTCCTTTCTTTAATTTGATAAAGCTTCTGCACCACCTACAATTTCAAGCATTTCTGTAGTAATAGCAGTTTGTCTAGCTTTGTTAAATTCTAAATTTAATTCACTAATCATTTCTTTTGCATTTTCAGTTGCATTTTCCATTGCAAGCATACGAGCAGCCTGCTCACTTGCAAATGATTCTAATAAAAATTGCCATATTTGTGTATTAAAATATTTTGGTACAAGCGATTTAATAATTTCAATTTTTGATGGTTCATAAATAATATCTTTTATCAATGATTGTTCTTCCTTTTTTTCAAATTCAATTGGTAAAATTTGATTAGTTAATACTTCTTGTGAACCTGCATTTTTAAAATAGTTGTAAATAACATCTACTTTATCAACTTTATTATTTAAAAAATATTCAATAATTTTTTGACCAACATTAATTGCTTTATTGTAGTTTAAATCTGTCCATAAATCTTCATAATATTTTTCAATATTAAAGTTACGTTTTGAAAAATATTCAAATCCTTTTTTACCAATACAAAATAATAAAGCATTCTCTTTTCCTACAGCATTAATTGCATTTTCAGTTTTTTTAATTACATTAGAATTAAAAGATCCAGCCAATCCTCTATCAGCTGTTATAACAATAAAACCATATTTAGTTTTTGTTTTGGGTTTATTTAATAGAGGCAATAAAGAACTATCTATATCATTCATAAGATTGCTTATCAAGTCCTTAATTCTATTAGAATATGGTCGTCCCTTTTCCATATTTTCTTGGGATTTTCTAAGCTTAGCTGCAGCTACCATTTTCATAGCTTTTGTAACTTTTTGAATACTTGTTACAGATTTAATTTGTGATCTTATATTCTTTAAATTGGCCATTAGCTATTAAATGTTTTTGTAAATGAATCTAATGCACTTTGTAGTTCTTTTTCATTTGAATCATCAAGTTTACCTGATGAAGAAATATTGTCAAGCATCTTTTGATTATTTGCTGCTAGATATTCAACTAGTTCTTTTTCATATTGATTAATATTTTCAATTCCAACATTATCTAGATAACCATTAACCCCCGCATATAAAATAGAAATTTGGTTAGCAACTGACATGGGGACATATTGATTTTGTTTTAAAATCTCAACCATTATTTTACCACGATTTAATTGTTGTAATGTTGATTCATCTAAATCAGAACCAAACTTTGCAAAAGCTTCAAGCTCTCTAAATTGAGCTAAGTCAAGTCGTAAGGTTCCTGCAATAGATTTCATTGCTTTTGTTTGTGCTGCACCACCCACTCTAGATACAGATATTCCGACATCAACAGCAGGTCTAACTCCAGCATTAAATATATCAGAATCTAAAAATATTTGTCCATCTGTAATGGAAATTACATTTGTTGGTATATATGCAGAAACATCTC
>CAYVBB010000103.1:0-5485 GCA_964448515.1 uncultured bacterium
GCTGTAGAGTCTAGAACAGACCATAGACCAATTATGTCTGATTTAAGAGAAAGTGGAGCAATTGAACAAGATGCGGATGTAGTTCTTTTTGTTTATAGAAAATATGTTTATTCAAAAAATGAAGAAGATGAGGGGCTTGGTGAAATCATTGTATCAAAACATAGAAATGGCCCTACAGGATTAGTAAAAGTTACTTTTGTTGATAAATATGCTAGATTTATGAATATGGATTACTCATCTTCTGATTCAAATTTTCAAAATATTCCAAATTAATATATGATTATTGATTCATTAAAAAATATTTTGCCATTTACGAATAGCAAAGTCGATTCTGATTTTAAAAAAATTTTAAAAAAATTTCTTAAAAAATATATATTAAAAGAAAACGATCTTAGTTTGTTATATAAATCATATAATATTGGTTTAACTGCTCACAAAGGACAAAAAAGAAAATCAGGTGAAAAGTATTTTATTCATTGTATTGAAGTATGTAAACAGTTAATTGGTTGGAATATGGATTTACCAACTATTATAGCAGGTTTATTACATGATACAATTGAAGATACTGATATTACTTATGAAATATTGTTAAATGATTTTGGTAAAGATATTGCAGGCTTAGTTAATCAAGTTTCAAAATTATCTGGTATTAAATATAGAAATATAGAACGAAGACAAGCTGAAAATTTTATGAAGATGTTTTTGTCTATATCTAAAGATTTGAGAGTAATTATTATAAAATTCGCTGATAGATTACATAATATGAAGACTTTGAATTTTTTATCTAAGGATAAGCAAAAAAGAATAGCTATAGAAACTTTAGAATTATATGCCCCTTTAGCACATAGATTGGGAATGAACAAAATTAAAATGGAATTTGAAGATTTATGTTTTAGTATATTAAATTCTAATTCATATAATAAAATAGTTTCTGAAGTAAATTCCACAAAAAAACAAAGACAGAAATATATAGATGATTTTATTAAGCCAATATCTATACAATTAAAAAATTACAATATTGATACTATTCCTTTTGGAAGACCAAAACATTATTATTCGATACATAAAAAAATTGAAAATAAAGGTAAAGTTATTAGTGAATTATATGATTTGATAGCTGTTAGAATTATAGTAAATAAATTAGAAGATTGTTATATTGTATTAGGCATTATCCATCAATTATACACACCTATTCAAAAGAGATTTAAAGATTATATTGCAACTCCTAAAAGTAATGGATATCAGTCTATTCATACAACTGTTTTTGGTGCGAATGGTGAGATGACAGAAGTACAAATAAGAACTAAAGGAATGGATAGACTAGCTGAAATAGGGGTTGCTGCTCATTGGAGATATAAAGAAAATAAAAACCAACCTACAAAAGATAAAGAATTAGATAAACATATTGCTTGGTTAAGAGATCTTGTTGAAATGTTGCAAGATGATAATAGAAATCCTGAAGAAATGATGGAATTGCTTAAAGTTGATTTATTTGATAATGAGATCTTCACATTTTCTCCAAAAGGTGATGTTCATAAATTAAAAGTTAATTCAACACCTATAGATTTTGCTTTTTCAATACATACACAAGTAGGAATGAAATGTAAAGGTGCAAAAGTAAACGGAAAATTAGTTCCTTTAAATACACAGCTTAAGAATGGAGATAAAATTGATATAGTTACTTCAGAAAATCATTTCCCAAATCAAGCATGGCTTAAAATTGTTCAGACAACTAAAGCCAAAACTCATATTAAAAGATATATCAAGCAAGAAGAAGAATTAGCTTCAATTGTTTTAGGTAAAGAAATAGTCGAAAAATATCTTAGAAAAATAAATCAAATGATTTTGATGAATAGAATTGATAAAGAGCCAGAAGTTCTTGGGTTTAATAATTCAAATATTATTTATTCAAATATTGCAAAAGGTAAAATCATTATTGAAGACGCTATAATAAAATATGATGAATCTTTATCTAGTAATTCTATAAATAAAAATTTAAAAGAAGAATCATTAACTAGAAAATTTATTAATAAAGCTAGAGGTATTGCTAAGGGAGTTAAAGTTGGTGGAATTAAAAATGCTCTTATATATTTTCCTAAATGCTGTAGTCCAATTCCAGGTGATAGTATTATTGGTTATGTAACTAAAGGTAAAGGTGTTACAATTCATAGGACTAATTGTAAAAATGCTCCAATTGAAAAATTTAAAAATAGATTTATTGAGGTTGAGTGGGATTTTGCAAGGAATTCATCTTTTTTAGTAAGATTAAAAATTGAAATAGAAGATAGAAAACATTTATTAAAAGATTTAACAGAATCAACTTCATCAATGAGCATAAATATTAAAAGTGTTGATATTAGTGCCTCTGATGGAATAGCAATATGTTTAATGATTGTAGAAATTTATGATATAAAAGAATTAAATAGACTTAAAAAAAGAATATTTAAAAATATTAATCCTATGAGTTTTAGAAGAGTTTAGATTATGGATAAAAAATATACTAAAAAAGATATCATTAAAAGAGCTTCATATAAACTTCATATGTCTCATAATGATTGTAAAATAATTGCAGATTGTTTTTTTGAGATATTAGAGCAAATGATTACGGAGAATAAAGATAGCATAAATATTGAAGTTAGAAATTTTGGAGTTTTTAATGTATTAAAAACAAAAGAAAGACATAATGCTCGTAATCCAAAAACAAAAGAGAAAGTTATTATTCCTGAAAGAAAAAAAATAGTGTTTAAACCTAGCAAAAGAATAAAACAGAAGCTTTACAATTGATATGTTAAATAGAATACTTGCAATAGATTACGGTGATAAAAAAGTTGGGTTAGCTTTATCTGACCCCATGAAGATAATAGCAAAGCCTTATAAAACTATTATGAATAATTCAAAAGAAAGTTTGTTAAATGATATAAATCAAGTTATAGAACTAAAAGATGTTAATGAAATTGTAGTTGGTTTACCTAAAACATTAAAAAATACATATTCTGAACAAACATATAAAGTTAAAGATTTTATAGATTATATAACTAAAAGTTTAGATATAAATATTGTTGTAGTTGATGAACGATTAAGTTCAATTGAAGCAAAAAAATCTTTGATTAATCAAGGAATTAAAACTGGTTATAATAAAAAAGATGTAGATATGACTGCAGCAGCATTATTTTTACAAAATTATTTAAATAGAATTGAAAAATAAAAAAATATTATTTACTCTCTTATCTTCAGTTTTAACAGGTCTATCACAACATTCCTATGGTCTAGGATTTTTAGTATGGTTTTCATTAGTTCCATTTATTTTTGTTATAGTTAGATTAACCTCTTTTAAAGATGCTTTTAAATTCTCATTTATTTGGGGATTTATATATCATTTAATAACAATTTATTGGCTAGCTCAAAATATTGGAACTATTCCAATAATAGCTTTCTTTTCAATGCTCTTAACAGTTTTTTATTTAAGTTTTAATACTGTTTTAATTGTATTTATTTGGTATTACTTAAAGAAGTATTATCAAAAATATAACTTGTTATTAATCCCAATTATTTGGGTATCAATTGAGTATATCAAATCATATGGGTTATTGGCTTTTCCATGGATAAGTTTAGCAAATACTCAATTAGATTATCTATATCCGATTCAAATTGCAGAGTTTACGGGTATCTATGGTGTTTCATTTTGGATTATTAGTTTAAATACTATTATATATTCTTTATTAATCAATCAATCAATCAAGAAAGTCTATTTATTATTAGTAATATTTCTGTTTCCTTGGTTTTTTGGATATATCCTTTACAATAGTTTGGATGAATATAAATTAGATGATTTAAATATAGTTCTTATTCAACCAAATATTAAGTTATTAGATTCAAGAGACTATTCTAAAGGTAATGAATTGCTTAATAAATTAACTGATAAAACAAAATCAGCAATTGATAATAATACTGATTTGGTTATTTGGCCAGAAGCAGCACTTCCATTCCATAATATAAAAGATGGTAAGACATTTAGTTTTATCAAACAAAAGTTATTAATAAATGACAACATTAAAATTTTATCTGGAGATATAACCTCTAGCAATAATAAAGTATATAATTCTGTGATTTTATTTGATAGTAAAGGAGTTCAATCTATATATAATAAACAAAGGCCAGTGCCTTTAGCAGAACAAGTCCCTCTATCAGAGACATTTCCAGTATTAAGTAGTATAAATTTGGGTGTTGCCAATTATTCTAGTGGAAAAAAGGATGTATTGTTTGATTTGGGAGACTACAAATTTTCATCTTTAATTTGTTATGAATCAATATTTCCTGAAATAAACAGAAGGCATGTTAATAAAGGGGCAGATTTTATAACTTTTTTAGTTAATGATGCTTGGTATACTCATGGTTTAGAACCTGAGCAACATGCAAGACAGTCAATTTTTAGAGCAATTGAAAATAGAAGAACTGTATTAAGGTGTGCTAATACTGGTATATCTATGGTTATTGATCCTAGCGGAGACGTAATTGAAAAAACAAAATTAAATACTGAATCTGTAATTTCTCAAAATATAAAAGGGACTGATTATAAAACTTTTTATACTAAATTTGGGAACGTTTTTGCTCAACTATTGTTTACTATATTGATAGCGTTAATATTAAAAACTTTATTTAGATATGAAAAGAACATATAAAATTATTTATTTATTTATTTATTTGACATTTGGTTTTTCATCATCAATGTTTAAATCTGTTATTTTTCCAGGTTGGGGAGAATTAAATGAATATAATATTTTATCTGAAGATAATAATCCCGAAAATATAGAATATATAAAGGATAGAGCTAGATATATAATGCTTCAAGAATCTTCACTATGGGTTGGTTTTTATGCTTTTCAAAATTTAGCTACATCTTATAAAAATGATTATAGATTGCTTGGTGAGGCAAATGCAGGAGTTAATTGGGATGGAAAAAATGATTTATTTGCAGCAAATGTTGGAAACTTCAATAATTTGGAAGAATATAATGCATATAAACTTTTAACTGGACAATATGATGATACTTACTTAGAAGATGGATATGACTGGAATTGGCAAGGTAATAATGATAATAGATTGAAATATGATAGAACAAGAAATAAAAGTGAAAAGTATGATAAGATTAAAACTTATCTAACAGCAGGATTAATTATTAATAGAGTTATTTCATCTTTTGATGTTTTAAGTATTATGAAAGAGCATGATAGAATTATATCTTTTGATATTGAAGAGGATTCTAGCAATCTAAAATTAAATCTTAATTATCATTTTTAAAATTTTGTAAATTTAGTATAATATTTTTAAGAAATTATGCCCTCGTAGCTCAGCTGGATAGAGCATCTGCCTTCTAAGCAGAGGGTCACACGTTCGAATCGTGTCGAGGGTACAAAGATAGTGGTTAATCCTCTCCTTTTTAATTAAATAGAGAGGATTAATCTAAATTAATCAACTAAATAAATTT
>CAYVBB010000104.1:0-5480 GCA_964448515.1 uncultured bacterium
CATTAATATAAGTTTCATAAAAATCATCAAATAGTTTACCGTAATTTTCTTTAAATGCATTTGACATTGTTTCTCTAGTAAGATTTTCCCCGGCTGTTTTAAAATCACTTGTTTTTACAACTTCTGTAACTATTGAAAGTGTATCAAGAAGTTGTTTAATATAGTTTACTTCTAAATTAAATCCTTTGAGATCCAAACTACCCATATTGTGCGTATATATTTCATCTGCCATAGAAATCAAATAATAATCTGATCCAGATATTTCATTTTGAGAGTAAACAATAATTTTTTTACCAGCCTGTTTTAAATTAATTAATGAATTAAACATTTCTTTTCTCTTCCCAAATCCTGCTTTAACATTCCCTAGATTAATAATTAAACCATCTATAGAATCATCGTTTGAAATTTTATGTATATTATCAATCCATTTTTTTAATTGAGTGCCAACTGTATTTTGATTATCAACAAATGGAATATTTATTTCAAAAATAAAATCAAAAGGAGAAAGGGTTGGTTCTTCTTCGATGAAATAGCCATTTAAATCCATTGAAACATAATTTTCTTTTTTATTGTTTGAAAAATTTATATTTGTTTTAGAAGTTTGAGAATATTCAAATAGTACAAGTGATGTTGAACTACTATTTAATCCATAAAATGAATTAGAAGGGTAAGTATTTAGTTGTGCCCCTTCATTACCAATATTAAAAGATAAGTTAATTCCATAATTATCATCATAGGTGAAATATGATAAATCAATACCAGGAGTTATAGATAAATTTATAAAATATTGCTCCTGGAAAGTATCATCAAGGATATTAGTAGTTTTATCATATCCTAAAGTAAAATTAGAATCTTTTAAATAAGAGTTCGAATTATTAAATATTTTTTTTATTTCAAATGGTTTAATTGCAAATCCATATCGTTCATATTTGTAATCTTCATTACTATGGTTATCATATGTTGTTGTTGCTAAAGATAAAAAATCAAAAGGTCTATATATTATGCCAAATGAGTAGTCTCTTTTTTTATTTAATTTAAAACCAGTATATAGATTGTTTAATGTTTCCAGTCCATATCCAATAGAATAGTTATAGGAAGAATTATCATAATATAATTCATAACCAAATCCAGAATTATTTCTACCTGTGATACCAATATAATAGTTATCTTCATCAAGTCCTTTGAAAACAAATGCATTTTGGTCTCCTCTATTAAATCCTAATCCAGCAGGGTTTAAATTTAATGCATCTAAATTATCTGATGTCGTTATTGATGTTCCACTCCAAATATAAGTGTTTTGGTTCTGTGATAATAAAAGGGAAAATAAAAAGAATAAAATTATTGATGTTTTTTTCATATGAAATACCTTTAATTTAAGTAGTATAATTTAGTATAAATTCTTAACAATTAATAAATAATAAAGAAATTAATATAATGGATAAAGTTTGTATTTTAGGAACAGGAAAGCAGGGTACTGCAGCTGCATATGATCTTTTGTTGTATGGTAAACCAAAAAAAATGATTTTATTGGATTCGATTGAAAGTTCATTGAAAAGTTGTCTAAGTAAAATTGAATCGGTTAAATCTTTTAAAACAGAAATTATTTTAAAAAAAATAGACTTGAATAATAAAAATGAATTAGTAAGTATTCTAAAAGATTATGATATTATGTTAAGCGCTGTTCCGTATCCTTTTAACCCTATGTTAACAAAAGTTGCAATTGAATCAAATATTTCAATGGTTGATTTAGGAGGACATACCAAAAATGTTATTAAGCAATTATCTTATCATAATTTAGCTAAAGAAAAAAATATTTCAATAGTTCCTGATTGTGGAATGGGACCTGGTATGAATATCACAATGGCACTTCTTACTATGGAACAATTTGATAAGCCAGAAGAACTTCTAATATGGGATGGTGGATTACCACAAAATCCTAAACCACCGTGGAATTATTCATTATTTTTTAATATTCAAGGTTTAACAAATGAGTATGATGGAAATGCAACTTTTATTAGAAATGGAAAAATAGAAGAGGTTAAATGTTTTGAAGATATTGAGGAATTAGAGTTTGATGATATAGGAATTTTAGAAGCTGCGGTCACTTCAGGAGGATTGTCAACAATGCCTTGGACATTTGAAGGTAAATTGAAAAGATTAGAAAATAAAACATTGAGATATAAAGGCCATTGGGATCAAATGAAATCTTTTAGAGAATTAGGGTTGTTTAATGAAGAAAAAATTAATTTTAAAAAATCAAATTTTTCACCTAGAGAATTTTATCATTCATTATTAGAACCTAAACTTGGTTATGATGATAGATTAGATATTTGTTTAATGAGAGTTGATGGTTATGGATTAAAAAAAAATAGAAAAACTTGTGTTCGTTATGAAGTTTTTGAGAAATATGATGATAAAACTACATTCATGGCAATGGAAAAATGGACAGGATGGCATGCTTCAATTGTTATGCAAAAAATAATGGATGGAACAATTAAACCTGGTGCTTATGCAATAGAAAAAGCCTTAACAGGACATGATTTTTATAATGAGATAATTAAAAGGAATTATAATATTAAATTTTCAAAAATTAATTAATTTCTTTGAATTTTTTTTCAACTTTAATTGCATTTTTTAATACTATATCCCATGATTCTGTATACTCTATAGGATCTTTTAAGCCAAGCTTATTAAAAGCAAGTATTCTTTCTATATCTGATCCAGATTTACCAGATGATATTCCACTTTTATTAGGGTTGTAACTTGTAATAGTATTTTTAAAAATAGTAGTAAAGTTTATATCTAACTTTTTACATGATTTTTCAGCATCTAATAATATTTGAGATTTATCTAGTTTTAAATAGGGAAGTATTAATTCTACTTTATCACTATCCCAATTCCCTTCGGTAAATGAGCTGAAAAGTTTTTTATAAAATCTTTCTCTGCAATCTGGGTAAATTGCATGGTCTCCTGAGTGGACACCCAGTGAAATTACAATTTTTTTATTAAGTTGTTTTGATAAAGTAATTGCATAGCCGTATAAAATAGATGAAAAAATTGCATTCCTATTTGGAACGAATGTTGACTTCATATTTTCTTCTTCATAGTATCCTTCAGGAACATCTATATTACTAGTTGTTATTGAGGATGAAAGTAAGTTAACACAATCTGACAGATCAATAATTTTATGATTTATATTATAATTTTTAGATTGTAAATATTGGATGTTTTTTTTTGCTTTTTGGATTTCAATTTTATGCTTTTGTCCATAATCATATGAAATAGCGAATATTTCATAATTATTTTTTAGTAATTTTAGAAGTAATGATGTGGAATCCATTCCTCCGCTTAGGCATAATGCTGCAACCTTATTCACCTTTGTAAATAATTCCTGTTCCATGATCTTCAGATAGCTTTACTTTAATCAATTCAGGTAACTGATTTTGAAGTTTATCCCATATCCATTTACAAAGATATTCACTGGTAGGATTACTTAAATTATCTATGTCATTTAATAATTTATGATCAATTATATTAAGAATTGATTTTTTTACAATTTTATCTATATCAAAAAAATCAATTACAAACCCATTGTTATCTTTAATTTTTCCTTCAACATAAATAGTTAAATTAAAAGTATGTCCATGTGTTTGTTTGCATATGTGATCATCTGATAATTTTGGAAGATGTCTTGCTGCATGGAATCTAAATGTTCTATATACGATCATTATTTTTTACTTTTTTTTCTTATTGTTTTTTCAATTATGGACCACATTGCTCTTGGTATTTTGTCCAAAAATGAGAACTGTCCTGCATTATAAGTCCATTCACCACCATCAAGTGTTACTATTTCTCCTGTCATGTAAGCAGAATAATCAGATAATAAATATCCTGCTAAATTAGATAGTTCTTGATGTTCACCCATTCTTTTTAATGGAATCCTTTTTGTCATATTTATAAATTTAGAAAATCCAGGAGGAACAAGTCTATCCCAGGCACCTTTTGTTGGAAATGGTCCTGGTGCTATCGCATTACATCTTATATTATATTTTGCCCATTCTGCTGCTATTGATCTTGTCATAGATGAAATTCCACCTTTTGCGCAGGCTGAAGGAATGACATATCCTGATCCTGTAAAAGCATATGTTGTTGTTATATTTAATATAGTTCCTGGAATTTTATGCTTAATCCATTTTTTTCCTAAAAGAAGTGTATAATATGTAGAGCCCTTTAATACAATATCAATAATTGCATCAAAAGCACCTGGAGTTAATCTCTCTGTAGGACTAATAAAATTTCCTGCTGCATTATTAACTAAACAATCAATTGATTTAAAATGTTTAAAACCAGTTTCAATTACATTTTTAACATCATCATGATTTCTAACATCTCCAGCAATTGCTAAAGTGCTATTTTTAGAAATTTGATTAAATTCTTTGGCTGTTTTATCAATTACTTCCTGTCTTCGGCTTGTTATAATGATTTTAGCTCCAAGCTTAACTAAATATTCTCCTATTGATTTTCCAAGCCCAGTTCCACCACCAGTAATTAATACTACTTTATTTTTAAAAGTATCTTTTGGTAACATCCCTTGATTATACATATTGTTCTAATACTCCTTTTATTACTTGTTTAATAATAATAATAATAAATAGATTCAACACTTAAAATTATTAAATTTATATAATATAATCTTGGAGTTTATTTATAATGAGTCAAAAATTATTATTTAAAGTAAAAAAAATATCAATTGATAAAGTAAGTACAAACTTATTTATTTCTTCTGTTTTTAAAAATGAAAAAGTTAATAAATCATTTCATAGCTTTTTTGGTAAGACACTTGAAAGTGCGATAAAAACAGATTCTTTTAAAGGAGATTTAGGTAAAAAAATTGAGTTGTATTCAGATGGAAAAATAAGTAAAATTGCAGTTTATGGTCTAGGCCTAAAAAATAAATTTGATTCTGATAAATTAAGATCTTTAGCTGCTAATATTATTCGAAATGTAGAGCTAAATAAAGTTTCTTCAGTATCAATTGATTCTAATTCTTTTGGATTAGATAAATCAGATAATGCACAAGCATTTGCTGAAGGTCTGTTATTAGGTCAATATAAATTTTTAGATTATAAATCAAAACAAAATAAATCTTCACTTAAAAACATAACATTTATTGGCAATGCAAACTTAAACAGTTTAAATAAAGGGCTTATTATTGGTGAATCAGTTAATTATGCTAGAGATTTAGGAAATCATCCTGCAAATATATTAACTCCTACTTATTTAGCAAATGAAGCTAAGCAAATCTCAAAGATAAAAAACTTTAAAGTTAAAATTATTGATGTTAAAGAATTTCTAAAATTAGGGTTAGGATCTTTTTATAGTGTTGCAAGAGGTGCAAAAGAGCCAGCTAAGTTTATAATTGTTGAGTATTCTGGAGGGAAAAAAGGAGATAGACCTTTTGGTCTTATAGGAAAAGGTTT
>CAYVBB010000105.1:0-5468 GCA_964448515.1 uncultured bacterium
GGGTAGTGCCGCTGCTTGTGATGCTGATTGTCAAGTTGGTGGTAGCACTGCGTGCTGTACACATGATGATTGTGGTCCTAATGAATATTGTTATAATTCTGGTTATAGCTGGTCATCAAATACTTGTTGGTCTCCAGAGGATAGTTGCTGTAATTATGATGATTCTATAGATACTGATTGCGATGGTGATGCTGATTTAGATGATTGTCCTACTGATTGTAGTAGTGCAATGTCAGGGGGCTTAACATTTGATGATAAAGTAATTGCTATGCAAGATGCTATGCTTAATTTAGATGAAGGCTCTAAAGAGTGGTGGTCATTATATAACCAAATTCCAAATTATGATAACAATACTGTTTATCATAGTAATGGTCTTGAAAAAGAAGAGGCTGTTTCTGAAGGATATATTATTCTTACAGATTATCAAGCAAAAATAGCTTCTGGTGTTAATCCAAATGGTCAAAGCTATAGAGCTGCTCTAGGATTTAATGTATATAGAGAGTTAGCTGATGGAACATGGTCTTACGTAGGTTCAACTACTGAATCAACTACATATCAGATATCAACAGATCCAGTAGGTTGCTATGCTATAAGTGCATATGATAATGATCCTGTATTTGAATCAGATTTATCTGTGCCAGCTTGTTTACTTGCTCCTTCTTGTCCTATAGAGGGTGATGTAACACAAGATGGTTTGGTTAATGTATCAGACATCGTATATCTTGTTAACTCTATTTTAGGATCAGGTCTTGATGCTGGTTGTGCTGATATGAATAGTGATGGAGCTGTGAATGTTAGTGATGTTGTTGCTCTTGTTAATGTAATCTTAAGTGGAAGAATCTCTTCTGCTAATGATGCATCAGAAACAGTATTATTTGTTTCAGAAAATTCATTAAAATTAGAATCTAATGGTTTTGTTCAAGGTGTTCAATTGACACTATCTCATGATTCTGGTTTTGAAATAGATCTTTCTGATGCTTATGTTTCTGAATATAAAACAGTTGATAATCAAACAACATTAATATTGGTAACAGATGGATCTCATTCAATAAATGATATTGCTACATTTGATGGTGATATGGTTGTTGAGTCTATTCATGTTGTGAATCAATCAGGCGATGTTTCTGTTGAAGAAACTGTGGAGCTTGTTAGCTTTGATGTTAAGGTTGCTGGACCAAATCCATTTAATCCTTCAACTCAATTAAACATTGTTGTTCCTGAGGCTGGTTTTGTATCGGTTAACGTATACAATATCTTAGGTCAAAAGGTAGCAACTTTAGTTGATGGGTATATGGAAGCAAGTAATGCTGGTCATATGGTTAACTTTAATGCTAGTCATTTAGCAAGTGGTGTTTATCTTGTTAGAGCTATTACAGCTGACAATGTAGCAACTCAGAAGTTAATGCTTCTTAAATAATATATAAGTTATATTTATAATGAAAAAGGCCTCCACTGGAGGCCTTTTTTTGTTACACTTTGAAATAATTTAAAATTGGGGAAGTAACTACATTTTTAATACATTCACAATAGTATTCAAGGCTATTATTAAAAAAGATTCTAGGAGTATGTATGAAAAGTAAAAACTTTAGATTAATATTTATTTTATGTTGCTCATTTTTATTTTCGAATGTAACTGTTAATGTTATTGAAAATAATGAAGAGTATGTTGTAGTTGAATATTCTATTAATGATTTTTCATCCAATTTAGTTTCATTTGATAATGAAGTTTTTAATGAAATATTATTAAAGGATGAACCAAGCTTTATTGAAAAAAATAAACCTCAATTACCACATGTTAATCGTTCATTTATAATTCCTGATTTTTCATCAATTTCTGTTTCTGTTTTGTCTTCTGAATATACTGATTATAAAGATATGAATATTTTGCCTTCAAAAGGAAATTTAACAAGAAATATTGATATTAAAACAATTCCATATATAAAAGGCGATATTTATAATAAAAATGCAAATTTTCCAGGGGACTTGTATACTATAAATGATCCTTATATTTTGAGAGATTTTAGAGGCCAAGTTGTTCAACTTAATCCATTTCAATATAATCCTGTTAATAAAGTAATGAGAGTATATAATAAGGTTGTTTTAAAATTAACTTTTGATGGTAACAACACTCAGAATCAATTTTATAGAACAGTATCAAATGATAAAAAATTAACTAAAGATTATTCTTATATGTATATGGAAAGATTTTTGAATTTCCCTTATGATTATAGATATACGCCTATATCTGAAGAAGGTGAAATGCTTGTTATTTGTTATGATGATTTCTGTGATGAAATGTCTGATTTTGTTGATTGGAAAAATCAAAAAGGAATTAAAACTACATTAGTTCCAAAATCTCAAGCAGGGAATAGCGCAAATGCTATAAAAGATTATGTTGATAATTATTATGATAATAATGATTTGGTTTATCTTCTGTTTGTTGGAGATAAAGATCAAATTCCTACATTTACTGTTGGTTCTGGTTGGAGTGATGGAGAGTGTGATATTTGTTATGGGTATTTATCTGGGAATGATTCATATCCTGAAATATTTGTTGGACGATTTTCAGCTCAAAATTCATCTCATGTAAATACAGCGGTAGAAAGAACAATTAATTATGAAAAATATCCACAGTCTAATGCAAATTGGTATAAGAGAGGTCTTATGATTGCATCAAATGAAGGTCAAGGCAGTGGCCATGATGGAGGTGAGGGAGATTGGCAACATGCTCAAAATATGAGGGATGATTTAATTGATTATTATTATACATCAGTTGAAGAAATGTATGAAGGATCTCAAGGTGGTCAAGATGCTAGTGGAAATCCTTCAGATTCTATGGTTAGAAATTCTATTAATAATGGAATGGGTATTATTCATTATACTGGCCATGGTGATACAGATGTTTGGGTAACCTCTAATTTCAATACAGGTGATGTAAATCAGTTAACTAATGAAAATGAATTGCCTTTTATTTGTACTGTTGGATGTAAAAGTGGTGATTTTGGAGATGGAACATGCTTAGGTGAAGAATTTTTAAGAGCAACAAATAATGGAACTCCAACAGGAGCTATTGCTACATTTATGTCAACTGTTTATCAAGCCTGGGCTCCCCCAATGGAAGCTCAAGATGAAATGGTTGATATCTTAGTAGAAAGCTATTCAAATAATAGAAAATATTCATTTGGTGGTATTTCATGGAATGGATGTTTGAAAATGAATGATGAATATGGCTCTAGCGGTGACGATGAAACAGATCATTGGACATTGTTTGGAGATCCTAGTGTAGAGCTTAGAACAAATACTCCATCGTCATTAAATGTTAATCATAGTGATTCTATAGATTTATCTGAGCCTAATCTTGAAATTACAGTAAGTGGCAACAACGATCATGCTGTTGGAGCACTTTCTCATAATGGAACTTATTTAGGTGCGTGCTATTTAAATTCTTCTAATTCATGCGTTATTATTTCTGAAGGTAATTTAGACTCTTATACGGAAGTTACTTTAACTGTTACAGGTTATAATAAGACTCCATATATAACTCAAATTTCTATTGGTTCTGCATGTGCAGGTTATTCAATGGGGGATGTTAATGGAGACTCTAACATTAATGTTTCTGATGTAGTTATTTCAGTTGGAATAGTTTTGGGTTCTGTTTCTCCAGATGAATGTCAAATGGAATATGCAGATTTAAATCAAGATGGAACTATTAATGTAAGTGATATCGTAATGATGGTTAATATGATTTTAGGTTAGTTTTTAATAAACTTATCTTTGATTTTCATCATATAGCTATATGCATCATTATAAGTGTTTGGAATTTCTTCATCTAGAATAGCATTTTCAATAGCATTTTTAATTTGACCAACTATTTTACCCTCAGTTAAAGAGAAAGTTTTCATAATCTCATTTCCATCTACTGGAGATTTAAATGCTTTCATTTCGTCTTTCATTTTAACATTTTTCATAAGCATATCAACCCGTTCAAAATTATTCATATATTTTTTTATTTTGTTGGGGTTTTTAGTCGTTATATCGGCTCTGCAAAGTATCATCAGATCATCAATAAAATCACCAGCTTCAAACATAACTCTCCTTACAGCACTATCAGAAATTTCTTTTTTAGCAAGAGCGATAGGTCTTAAATGTAATTTTGTTAATATCATGAGATAATCCCTTAGCTCATTTGATATTTTCATTCTTTTTGCAATTTTAATAAGCATTCTTCTACCTATTTCTTCATGCCCATGAAAAGTCCATCCCTTTTTATTATCAAATCTTTTTGTAGGAGGCTTAGCTATATCATGAACAAGTGCTGCAAATCGTATTTCCATTTTATTTGATAACCTTGCCGCATTATCTACAACCTCAAGGGTATGTATAAATACATCTTTATGTCCCATGTTATTTATAACTTCAACACCTGACATGATATCAAGCTCTGGAAAAATTAAGTTTAAAAAATCGAGTTCTTTTAAAAAATAAAAAGCAATACTTGGTTTGTTTGTTCTTAAAATTTTTATTATTTCATCGGTTATTCTTTCTTGTGAAATAATTTTAATTCGCTCCTTATTATCTTTAATGCTTTGCATTATTCTAGGATGCATTTCAAATTCTAATTGAGCAGAAAAACGTATGGCTCTTAGCATTCTTAGCGGATCATCTATAAATGTTGTATTTGGATCAGTAGGGGTATCAATTAGGCCTTCGTTTATATCTACAAGACCATTAAATGGATCAACAAGTAGTCCAAAATTCTTATTATTCAAAGATGATGCAATAGAGTTTATCTTAAAATCTCTTCTTATTAAATCATTTTCAACTGTGGTTAGCTCAACTGTTTTTGGCTTTCTTGAACCTTTATCATAGGTTTCTTGCCTAGCATTTGCAACTTCAATTTCACATACTGAGTATGGAATCTTGACCGTTAAAAACTTTTCAAATTCTACGGTCTTATTTACATTTAATTTTTTTGAAAGTTTTTTTGAATATTCAAAAACTTTATCTTCAACCATTATATCGATATCTTTTAATTTATTCCCAAGAATAATATCTCTTACATAACCTCCAACAAGATATGTATTAATATTTAGGGTATCACCAACTTCTCCCGCAATTTTCAATATTTTACAATGTTCGCTTTTTAGTAATATTTCTGATATATTTGACATTATTTTAATATAAAAATATTTTTTAATGTATTCATACTATTTCAAAATTAACTAAATTATATATTATCTAACTATTAATTAAAATGATAAATAATAAAAGAGAAATTAAATATGTTTATGTTTTTGGAGGTGTTCTTTCTGGTTTAGGGAAGGGTATTGTTGCCTCATCTCTAGGTTATTTGTTAAAATCCAAAGGGTATAAAGTAACTATCCAAAAATTAGATCCTTATTTAAATGTTGACCCTGGTACTATGAATCCATACCAACATGGAGAGGTTTTTGTTTTAGATGATGGGT
>CAYVBB010000106.1:0-5467 GCA_964448515.1 uncultured bacterium
TGTATGTTATGGTGATTCAGTTGTAGATTGTGCAGTCTTATGTAATGGTGATTCATTTGAAGATTGTGCAGGCGTATGTAATGGTGATGCAATAGAAGATTGTGCAGGTGTTTGTGATGGTACTTCTGTATATGATGATTATGGCATTTGCGGTGGAACAAATGAATGTTTATCAAGTTCTCCGATTCCGCAAAATACTTTCACAATATTAAGCACTGGTGAAGTTTTATATCACTCTACAAATGAGATGGTTGGTTTCCAATTTGATATAAATTGGTGTGGTGATACTAATTTATGTCCTTCAAGTTCTGATAATTCTTTGATTAATTCAGCTTCAGGAGGTGAAGCAGCAAATTGGACAATTGCATTTGATAACGGAACTGATTCATCTGAAATATTAGGTTTCTTTGTAGATGATGAGCTAATGGATTATACTATATCTGCTGGATGTGGTGTATTAACTGTATTAGATTTTAGCGGTGATGTTCATAGTGTGTCTGATGGAAATTGGTCTGGCCCTGGAGCTGTGCCATTAAACTTAACTTTTGATGAATGTGATGGATGTGATGATCAACTTGGAGCTGAATATCCTGATATGTTTATTTTAAATCAAAATTATCCAAATCCATTCAATCCAATAACAAATATTGAGTTTACTACATTTGAAAATTCATTTGTTAGATTGGTTGTATTTGATATAAATGGTAGACATGTTAAAACATTAGTATCAAATTATTTAACTGAAGGATCTCATGCAATAAAATGGGATGCTAAAAATAGCTTTGGTCAAGAAATGCCTTCTGGGGTATATATTTATCAGTTAACAACAAATAATATGATCTCATCAAAGAGAATGACATTATTAAGATAAAAAATATAAAAGGCTGCGTGTAAATGCAGCCTTTTAGTTATATGTTATTTTTTATATTAGTTTCAATTCTATTTCCAGATAACTTTAAATACGAAGAAGGTGATTGGTTTACATTATCCAATCCAGAATCTATAAATTCAATTACATCTACAAATGATGAAATTATATTTTGTTCTGATAATGGAATATTTAAATATAATATGGTAACCTCAAGTTTTAATTATCAGGAGGAATATTTAAGAGAATTTGATGATTCAAAATCATTAATTGTTCATTATGATGACTATACAGATTATTTATGGTACTTGAATGAAAATAGTTTGAATTATAAACCAAGAATTAGCTCATTTTGGAGAAAAATAGATTTTTATGAAATAAATCTTAGTACTTATAGAAATATTATAAATATCGGTTCGGATTATAATTATATATACCTTGATTTAGGCAATACATATAAAATATTAAATCCTATCACTGGTAAAATTATAGAAGAACAAGATTTAGTTATAAATATTGATAACATTAATTGGTCTAGTTCTATTAATAATAATTATAACAATTTTGATCTAACAAAATATTATTCTTTTGAAGGCTATAATGTTGTATCTAATAATTTGATTAATAATAACGGTATAAATTTAAATGTTACTGCAGTTTTTAAAGATAAATATCATGATTTATGGGTAGGAACAGATAAAGGTGAAATCTTTTATTGTGATTCTAAAATGAATAGTATAAAGAAAATTAAATCTATTCCATTAATTACAGATATAAGCATGTCTTATTATGATGAATATGGAAATTGGTGGTTTAGTTCTAATGATAATGTAATAATTAATGAAAAAATATCTATTGGAGATGAATCAATATTTTTTTCAAGGTGGATTGAAAATGAAAATGAATGGATTAATTATACTAATAGAAATTTTAGGCATATTTTTTCAAGAGATATTTCTTCATTTGAAAGATTAGATAATTGGTTGTATATAGGAACAAATAAAGGTTTAATTATTTATGAGATTAATACAAAAAAATCTTTCTTAATAGATACAAAAAAAGGTTTGTTATCTAATGAGGTTAATGATATTGTTTATCTTAATAATAATATCTACATTGCAACAAATAATGGAATAAATATTTTATCTACATTTGGTAATATTTTATTATCAATTGATGTATTTAATTATTTTAATAATTCTAATATTTATGATTTTAATATTAGTGAGGATAAATTTATTATTTCTTCTGAATTAGGTTTGTTTGAATATATTTATGATTTAAATAAAATAGATTTGATAACAGAAAAAAAATATTTAAAAGCTTTTATTAATAAAGATAAAGATTTTATACTTTCTAGAAGGAATAAAATATTTAAAGTAAGTGAAGAGGATAGACAACTATTAATAAGTTTAGATAAGATAAAAGATGTTTGTTTTTGTAATAATTATTTATGGATAAATAATATTAACAAATCTATTTTATTTAATTTGAATAATAATAAATCATTTTCTTACTATCAATCTGATGGTATTATTGGAAGTGTCATAAATCATATAGGATGTGATGATTCTTGGGTTTGGTTTTCAACTAATAAAGGTATATCCATGTATAATTGGAGTAAATATCATAATAATGAGAGATAAGTTAATAATTATATTATTATTATTATTATTTTCTTGCTCTTCAAATAGAGTAGATTTTGAGCAACCTACTTTTTCTTTTATAAAGATTAATATAATTGGAATAGAAGAAATTGAAAATAAAATTAATTCGCAGTTAATTATTACTATTCCAAATAATAAAATGGTCTTTTACAAAGGTGAAAATGGGTTTATTTCTAATTTGTCTTTTAATGTAATAGTTAACGATGCTAATAATAATATTATATTAAATGATTCATGGGACGAGCAGGTTATAGAAGATTATTTCGAAGATACTAAGTCAAATAATAAATTGGTAATAAATAAAAATTTATTACTTCCTGAGGGAAATTATTCATTAAATCTATTTATTAATGATTATAATAACCATATATCTTGGTATAAAAAAAATGATTTTGCAGTAAATAAAAATACAAATTTTCCTGAGATATCAATTTATCAAAAAAAGAATAATCAATTTAAGCACATTATGAATGATCAGATTCTAGATTTAGATACTATTTGGATTAATTCTCTAATGTTTGACAATTTTAATAAATTCAAAATAAATTATAAATATTATTCTACCACTTTAGATACTACGAAATTAGTATATGAGAGTATAGTTGATAATGATAATTATAAAGAATATTTTCCTATAGAAATAATTGATGACTTTTTTAATACATTAGAAATAAATATGGTTTTAAATGATAAGAATAAAAAGAAAATTATTAATTTTAATAGAGAAATTGATATACAGTTTGATTATAGTTTATTAGTTGGTCCTATGCAGTATATTCTTGAAAATAGTGAATTTAGTTTATATAGAAAATATAATTCACTTAATGATAGTAGCAAAATTGAATATATAATGAATTATTGGAATTTAAATGATAATGAAAAGAACAATTTATTTGAAGAATTTTATAAAAGAGTAATATATACTAATAAGAATTTTGGTTATAGTTCTGCATCTGGTTGGGAAAGTGATAGGGGAAAAGTTTATATTATTTATGGTAAACCAATAGATATAAAAAATCAGTTTGATATAGATGGTGATTATGAGATTTGGGTATATAAAAATAATTTGCAATTTATTTTTATTAATCGATATGGTATTTATGAATTATATAATCAAAATTATTAAATTATTTTAATTATGGAAAAATTTTCATATTCAAGAATTAATACTTATAACCAATGTCCACAGAAATATAAAATCCAATATATAGATAAAATATATTCTTCTAACAATAGTATTGAAGCATTTATGGGTAAAAGTGTCCATGATGTATTAGAAAAAATTTATTCTATAAAAAATTTAAAAAATCAATTTATTTCATTCGATTCTTTAATGGAAATGTATAGTGATTATTGGAACAAAGAATGGGATAATAATGTATATATTTCAAAGTTTAAATATAACCAGATTAAAAATGACAAGAGTATTTTATTTAAGAATAAATCTATTGAACAAATATATTATAAAAAGATGTTTGATGATGGGAAAAGATGCTTATCAAATTATTATAAAAAATTTAATGATTCTGGATATTTCAGACAAAATGTTCTGGCGGTTGAGTATAAATTTAAGATTCAAATTGGTAAATATGAATTTATAGGTTTTATAGATAGAATCGATATAGATGATAATAATGTTGTTAATATAATAGATTATAAAACTGGAACAAGACCTCACACATTATCAAAATTAAAAAAAGATTTACAATTATTTATTTATGAAATGGTGATTAGGAATAGTGATGATTTTAAGGATATGAAAAAAATAATTTTAAATTTATTTTATTTGAAAACAGATACATATTTATCATGTATTCATAGTAATGAAGAGATTTATAAATTAGAAAAAAAAATATTACATAATATAGAATTAATCGGAACTGATGAAATTTTTAATGGGAAAGAAAGTATTTTATGTGATTGGTGTTATTTTTGGAATGAATGTGAATATAAGTCAGTTGAAAACCCCTCAATTAAAATAAATAGATATGAATTTTTTAATAACTTGTCCTAAAAATAAGAGTGATTTTGACTCTTATTATTATTTACGATGGAAGATTCTTAGAAAACCCTATGATCAAAAAGTAGGTT
Source organism: uncultured bacterium (assembly GCA_964448515.1). Lineage (GTDB taxonomy): Bacteria > Fidelibacterota > Marinisomatia > SCGC-AAA003-L08 > D37C17. The sequence continues at coordinate 4,627 of CAYVBB010000106.1, forward strand.
CTGAGAAAGATTCTAAAGAATCAGAGAGTTATCATGTTATGGCTTCTACTATAAATGGAAAATTGATTGGAGTAGGTAGAATTCATCAAGATGGTGACAAAAAATCCCAAATTAGATATATGGCAGTAGAAAAGGACTATAGAAAAAAAAATGTAGGCATGTTAATACTAAATGAATTAGAAAATCATGCAATCAGTGAATCAATAGAAAGTATATATTTAAATTCAAGAGAATCTGCTTTAGAATTTTATATTAAAAATGGCTATAAAATAATAAAGAAATCACATGTATTATTTGGTAATTTACAGCATTGGTTAATGATAAAAAATATTCAAAAATAATATGAGTAGTCCTTATTTAAAATTTGCATATCACACATTTGGTTGTAAAGTAAATTTTGCTGATTCATGTATGATTTCAAGACAACTTATTGAACAAGGTTTATCTCAAGTAAGTATAAATGAAGAGGCAGATATATATATATTAAATACATGTTCAGTTACGGAAAATGCAGATAAAAAAGCTCAAAAATTCATAAAAAAACTTAATATAAAATATCCAGAATCTAAAATAGTTGTAACAGGGTGCTATGCAGAATTAAAACCTTTAGAAATAAGTAAAATTAAAGGGGTTTCAAAAGTAATAGGTTTAAATGATAAATTTAATATTGAGGAGTATTATAACCTCATTAGTGAAAATAATATCTCTAAAGAAATTACAAATACTAAAGATTTTCAAATTTCTTATTCATTAAGTGAAAGAGTTAGAGCTTTCATTAAGATTCAGGATGGTTGTGATTATATTTGTTCTTATTGTACTATACCAAAAGCAAGAGGTAAAA
>CAYVBB010000107.1:0-5386 GCA_964448515.1 uncultured bacterium
TCTAATTATATTAAATTATATAGTTATATTTAATATAGTTTTAATATTTTTAAAAAGAATCGCAATAGTTTTATTTAGTCAATACTCCTCCTAGACATAAAATTTTAGCTATTGCGATTTTTTTATAATAATTGATTAATGCCAAATTAATTAGAATAATTAAAAATCTAACATAATTTTTGTATATTACTGCCCGATATGAAAATGAGAATTTATACTATATATGTTTTATTAATAAATATTGGGATTTCCAATTATGTTTTTTGGGAACCAGAAATACCTGTCCCAGGTGGAGAAATAACAATTTATTATAACACTATCGAAGGAAGTTTGCCTAATGCAACCTTTCCTGTATATGTTCATTTAGGTAATGATGGATGGCAAGATGTTGATGATTATGCGATGTCTTATTCACCATCAAATGGAGTTGGTTGGTGGAAATATACACATCAGATTCCTGATGATGCTGAAACAATTGATTTTGTATTTACTGATTTAAATGATAATTGGGACAACAATGGTGGAATAGGTATAGATTGGCATATAAGCTTAAACTATTATTGGTCTCCTTTTAATCCTACACCAAATGAAAGCTTTGATGTTGTTTTGAATAATGTTGAACAAGGAGGCTCTCTTGTTTGGACAGTTGATTCAGGCAATGGGCATGAACAACCAATACAAGATTATTGGCCAGAGGGTTCTTATATTGAAAATGGTGTTGTTAGAAGTCCATTAAGTTCTATTTCATCAAATAGTTTATCATTAACTTTTGATCCTTTCCAAAGTGGTTCCCAAGTAGTATCATCTTTAAAATTTAAAATTTTATGGGATGATGGTACATATGATTCAGGTGAAAATGGACAAATTATTTATTATGATATTTATTTAGATTATAATCCAACTGCATTAGATCCAGTTCTAACTTTTTTATCACCTAGTAATAATGAAATAATTGCAGGAGATGTTAATATTGCATGTGATAGTGATGCGGATTTAATTGAATTATGGATAAATGGGAATCTATTAAGTTCTTTAGATGGCAGTTCATTTAATTATTTATGGCAACCTGAAAGTGGAGTCTTTGGTGATATAAAAATTATTGGAAAAGCTATTAAAAATAATAGGGTTTCATTTTCATTCGTAGATTTTTATTTGCAGTATGAATTAAATCAATTGGTTGCTCCAGATAATATTAAAGATGGTGTAAATATAAGTGGTAACGATGTAATTATTGCTCTTTATGCACCAGATAAAGACTATGTATCAATAAAAGGCTCTTGGAATGAAGAATTTCCAAATGGTGAAATCATGAATTTATCTGGAGACACACTTTGGTGGTATCAAACAAATTTAGATAATGGAGATTATTATTATCAGTATAATTTAGAGGGTATAAAGTATATTGCTGATCCTTGGTCAGAAGATGTTGAATGGAAAGATCCATTTAGTGGTTATGAAAGTTCAAATTTCCAACATGCTAAAACTAAATTTAATATTGGTGATAATCCTTATCAATGGAATGATGATGATTTTGTAAGACCTGAAACTAAAGATTTGGTTATCTACGAAATGCATATTGGTGATTTTTCTGGTGATGAAGCTGTGCTTGGAGATTACTCAGATGTTATTGAAAAAATAAATTCAGGTTACTTCCATGATTTAGGTATTAATGCTATTGAGCTTATGCCTATTAATGAATTTGAAGGTGCTTATTCATGGGGTTATAATCCTTCATTTGCGATGGCTCCAGAAACTACTTATGGGACACCGGATGAATTTAAAAATCTTATAGATATTGCACATCAAAACGATATATCAATATTACTTGATGTAGTTTTTAATCATTTATGGGGATCATCACCTTTGTTTCAATTATATCAGCCTTTAGATAACTATGATTGGGAAGATCATGATTTTAATTCATGTCCTTATTTTGGTAATGAAGAATCATTGTGGGGTTATAAAATTGAGCATTGGCATGAGTTGAATGGGAGAGAGTATCGAGGGTGGAAGTATGTCGAAGATGCTCTTATGCACTGGGTTGAAGAATATCATATAGATGGTTATAGATTTGATTATGTCGATGGAATAGGTTGGGATGGAGATTTTAATGGAGCTTCTTATTATGCGAATGTTTTAGATAGTTATGACCCTTCATTAATTTTAATAGCAGAGGCTGATAATTCTTATCAAATAAATTCAACAGATTTTGATTCAGGCTGGGATTATAGCTATCATCACAATATGTTTGATAATGTTTTAAATATATATTTAGACTTAAATAATGTCGCAAATCATATTAATGCTTATTCTCAGGGATACTCATTTGTTACAGGACCAATAAATTATACAGAGAGTCATGATGAGAACAGGCTTATATATCAAGCAACTGAGTTTCAAAACCATACATTTGAAGAGGCTTATAATCGTTCTAAGTTAGCTGCTACAATTTTATTTACAAGCCATGGTGTTCCTATGATTTATAGCGGGCAAGAGCTGGGTCAATCTGCTCCAACCAGAGATTCAGGTGGATATCCCATACAACAACCAATACAGTGGGATAATCTAGAGATTGATTTAGTACAGGATTTAAATAGCCATTATAAAACAATGATTGATTTAAGGAATAATACAGCTGTATTAAAAGATCCTCCTCTTGAAATAAAATATTTAAATAATAATGACAAATGCTTTGTTTATTGGAGAGCAGATCAAAATGAAAAAGTTGTAATAGCAATAAATTTTGATACAACTGAAAAGTTTTTAGATTTAGAATTTCCAAATTCTGGAGATTGGACAAATATTGTTAATGATTCTCAAATTAGTATTGATTCAAATTGGTATGGCGGATTTAATTTAGCTCCACTAACCTCATATGTATTTGTACCATCTTCAATTCAGTGTAATCAAGGGGATCTAAATAGTGATATAACTATAAATATAGTTGATGTGATAGCCCTTGTAAATATTGTTTTAAGTGATAATACCCCAGATGATTTTCAAGGGTGTGCTGGTGATTTAAATGGTGATGGAATAATTAATATTATAGATATTATAGCATTGGTTAATATTATACTTTCTCAATAATTAACTTGAGTTCAATTAATAAAATGATAAAGAATATTTTTATATATTTAATTTTATTTTTTCCTTTAATAGCAGGAACTACGGGTAAAATCAGAGGTCAAATTATTGATTCAACAACAAAAGAACCATTAATTGGATGTAACGTTTTTCTAAAAGATACAAGTTACGGGACCTCATCTGATATAGAGGGGTATTTTATTTTAATTAATATCCCATCAGGAACATATGATTTTCAGGTTAATATGATTGGCTATGATAATTATTTGTTAAAAGATTTAGAAGTAAATATTGATTTAACATCAACGGTTAATATTACCTTAAATGAGTCTTCTCTTCAATTAGAAAGTGTTGTTGTCAATGCCTCTCCTAAATTAATTAATAAAAATTTAACATCAACTACTGCCATTGTAACTAATAAAACAATATCAAAATTACCAGTTAATGAGGTCTCAGATATTCTTAATCTACAAGCAGGTTTTGTTGATGGCCATTTAAGAGGGGGGCGTTCTAGCGAAGTTGCTTATTGGGTTGATGGGATGCCTATGACAGATGGATTTGATGGGTCTACTGTAATAGATATTAATAAAGATGTAATAAGAGAAATGCAATTAATTTCAGGAGCTTTTAATGCTGAATATGGACAAGCAATGAGTGGTATTGTAAATATTACAACGAATGAAGGTTCAAATAAATTTGGAGGTAGTATTGATAGTTATTTTGGTGACTTTGTTTCAGGGCACTCTGATTTGTTTTTAAATTTAGATCATGTTGATTTACTATCTACAAATAATGTTAATTTCAATATTCATGGTAGTATTGTTAAGGATAAATTATTTTATTATATGAGTGGTAGAAAAATTTATTATCAAGGTGTTAATGAAGGGCAAAGAGTCTATAATCCTTATTCCTATGGCTATGAGTTAGAAAATCAAGAAACGGGTGATAAATATTGGCATGTACTTGGAAGTAACTATGATGATGATGTTTATGCAAATGGAATTATTTGCAATGGTCCGGATAATTGTGGGGATAATCTAGAGGAATATTTGAATCTTCTTCAAAATGCGCATACTAATCCAGAATCAATTGGAGACCAGAAGTTTGTTCCAATGGAATGGAATTTAAAAAATTATTATCAATTTAATTTTATTTGGAAACCAACTCAGACATTGAAATTGAAATATTCTCATTTTACAGATGATGTTGAATATCAAGATTATGATAGATATTATAAATTAAATCCAGATGGTAATTTAAACAGGTATCGCTTAGGATATACTGATATGTTCCAAATTAATAAAACATTAAATAAAAATTCTTATTTCACTTTAGGATTTATTAAGTATAATAAGAATTATAATCATAAAACATTTGAAGATGCTTCTATGCAGGTACATGATGAGCTAAATAATCAAAATATACCAGCATATAGTTTTTCTGTTGGAGGGTCAAATCAAAATGTTTTTAATAGGGAAACAATTTCAGAAACAATGAAATTTGATTATGTGAACCAGATTAATAATCATCATCAAATTAAAACAGGAGTAGAGTATAAAAATCACTCTATATATTATGAAAATATTAATCTCCAATATTATGTTCAAAATGGATTTAATCCCGTTTATGATAGCCCTTTTGTCAGTGCAACGATAGATGATATTTCTTCAATTAATACAAGTATTTATGATTTTAATCCTGAGGAAATGAGCTATTATATTCAAGATAAAATTGAATTAGATGAAATGATAATCAATGTAGGATTAAGGTATGATTTCTTTGATCCTAAAGGATTAACCTTATCTGATCCTACTGATCCATTTATATATGATCCTATAAAACCAGAGCATATTTATGATTGTAGTAATTTTGATGGATATTGTGGCGATAATGAATCTTTGCAATCATATGAAGATAGATTGGAGTATTGGTATTTATCAACGAAACAGAAGTCTATGATTAGTCCAAGATTAGGAGCATCTTTCCCTATATCTGATCAGGGAGTTTTCCATTTTTCTTATGGGCATTTTTTCCAAATTCCTAGATTTGAGTTATTATATTATAATGCAGATATTGATCTTGATCGTGGTGGCACTGGAAATATTGGTGTTATTGGAAATGCTGATCTAGAACCTGAAAAAACAGTGAGTTATGAAATTGGAATTCAATATAAAATAGATAGTTTTAGCGCTCTTGATATGACCATGTATTTTAGGGATATAAGAGATTTGACAGGGACAAGGAGTGATGTTATTTTTACTTATAATGGTGCAACATATAATAGATATGAAAATTCAGATTT
>CAYVBB010000108.1:0-5342 GCA_964448515.1 uncultured bacterium
GAGTTTTATAAGTAATATTATTTATATTAAGAGTTCTTAAGACAACGGTATCTAATATTTTTTTTGTTTTCTTTTTACCACTTATAGGATTTGCAATAATTAACGTGTTCATCATTCAATATTATCTAATAATAGTATTATGCTTCCATATTTTATTTTTAGTTCAATTTTAATTGGAAGTTTTTTATTGTCATCAGTATACCATATTTTCATATCACCACTATTTTTAAGTACTGGTTTATTATTAACTGATGTAGGGTTAAAAATAATTGTATTAAATTCTCCAAAGGGAGTTTTAATTTTTTCCTTACCTATTAATGAAATATTAATATTTTTTTGTTTCCCATTACTATAGGTTTTATACTGGAAGTTTTTTTCAAGAGAAATTATTCTTTCCCTTATAGAAAATATTATTGATAGTGGAGAGTATATTTTTTGCTTTATATCTTTTGTACCCCTATCATTAATAATTTTCATGTTTTTAATATCAACTAATGCACTATGATTCTTTTTATATCTACCTTCGCTAATCTTGTTAATTACTTTTATTAGCGATAAATCACTATTATCCATATATATGGTTATTTTATTTCTTATTTTATATAGCCAATCAACATATTTATTTGTTTTAATCTCGCTTTTTAGTTTTATAACAGATTGATTGTTTAATGAATCTTCCTTTAGGAGTATGTATCCATTTCCAGCAGAAATATTTTGAAATTCTAATATGTAATTTAATTTTCTATTAAGAATACTATAAGAAGTAGGAGAATTAATTTCTTCAAAATGAGCAATACTTACAATTACTATTAATATCAATTTATAGTATATCATCTATAATCCGTATTGCAGAGATTCTTTTATAATTCATATATTTTTTTAATGATAGTGATATTTTATTAAGATAGTCTTCATCAGAGATATAGTTTAATATTTCAAAAAGCTCTCTACTTGATTCTACAGGGAATGCGAGATTACTTTTTACCATTTCTTCAGCCTCTTGTAATATATAATAATTAGGTCCAAAACATATCAGATTTCCATATATTGCAGGTTCAATTACATTATGAACACCCTTTGAAAAACCACATCCAACATATGCTATTTTGCTATATTTATATAATTCAGCCAATATGCCCACCCTATTAATTATAATTGCATTAATATTATTTTTTATTTTATCTATATTGCTATAACGACAGGATTTAATATTAAGTTCCTCAAGCTTTAGTTCAATATTCCGGATTAATGTTTCATCTATCTCATGTGGGACAAATATATATTTAATATTTTTATCTATATTTGATATTGCATTAAAAATAATATCAACATCTTTATTTTCTATACTTCCAAAGATAATATTATTTGAATAATGAAATAAATCTGGAAGTAGGCTATCTTTTGACTCTTTTTTCCTGTATGCTATTTCATCAATTCTAGTATCTCCATATACTTTAATTTTATTAGAATCATTAATTAAAGTTGATAATCTTAATTGCATCTCTGATGACATTGTATATATTAAATCAAATTTTGAATATATATATCTATATAAGCTAATAAAGATAGGATGTCTCCTCATTGAAGTCTTAGGTAGATTTGCATTAATTAGGTATTGTTTTACTGATAAAATTTTTGATATTACAATATGATTAGGCCATATATCATGTCGTGTTATTATATATTTTTTAGGCTTAAGTTGATTAAAGAAATTATAAACACTCCATGGGAAGTCAAATGCTTGATAGCAATAAGCATCAATCATATTTTCTGATATAGTATCTCTTAAAGAAGGGGATGAAATTGTTAGTAATAGAAAATATTGAGATCTATTAATTGCCCTAAAAATTGGCTTTAATTGTTCAAGTTCTCCATTAGATGCTGCATGAAACAGAATAACATCTTTTTTATTTTTAATTATTTTTTTCTTTACTTGCTCAAATAAATAAGAAGATTCTGATGTTCTTAATTTTATTTTATTATGAAATACAGATAATATTTTTATAAGTATCCATAGTATTGGTGATAAGATAAAATATATAAGATATAAAATCATTTTCTCTGTTGTATGATTAAATCAGCAAATTCTCTAAATGCTCCATCTCCCCCTTTAACTTTCGTAATGTAGTTAGGTTTAAAAAGTTTAAGTATTGGACTATTAATTGGCATTGCACTAATACCTACTTTCTTGAGGATATCAATATCATTTAAGTCATCTCCAATATAGGCAACATTTTTCATAGAGATATTCAGGTTATTACATATATATGTTAGTCTTAATAGTTTCTCTTTCTCGTTTATATAAACATATTTTATTCCAAGTTTTTTTGCTCTTTGTTTAACGATAGTTGAATTTTCACTAGTTAAAATTGCCACGGGGATATCTATTTTATGTAATAATGAGACTGCCATTCCATCATATGTACTAAAAGCTTTCATAAAATCTCCATTATCAGTATAGTACATTTTTGCATCAGTCCAAACGCCATCTATATCAGTTGCAATTAATTTAATGGATTTAGCTTTAGTTTTACTTATCATTATCATTATCCTTTTTGGCTTCATTAAATAATTTTTCTATTATTTCAAAATCTAATGGAGTATCAATTTCTAGTCCATATTTTTCATCAAAGATAATATGACCAATTTTACCACCTAGTCTATTATTAGTTTTTTGAAAATGGTTATATGAAAATATATATAATGACCCATTTTCTTTGTATGAGATGTCTTCTGCTTTCATATCTTGTCTCCTAGGTCTTTTATTATAATTATACTCTGCTTTTATTCCATCACTTGATAATTTCCAAAAAAAGTTATGTGTTGGGGAGATACTTAAAAGTGAATCATAGTTCCCTTTTATAAATTTATCAATTGCTAGATCTAAGCTATCATTAGGTCTAAATGGACTTGTTGGCTGTAGGAGTACAATAATTTCAGGTTTATCTATTAATTGATTTAGTACATGTTCAATAGCGCTTTCTGTCGTTGCGTAGTCATTTGATATTATAGCAGGCCTGTTAATTACTTCAGCATGATAAGTTTTACTTATTTTTGATATTTTTTCACTATCTGTGGATACAATAATATCATTTATATATTTAGATGATTTTGCGTAATTAATAGAGTGGCCAAGCAGAGGGATGCCATCCATTAATTTTATATTTTTATCTGGAATCCCTTTACTCCCACCTCTTGCAGGTATTAATGCTATTATCCTTTTATTGTTCATTGTAGCAATCTTCAAGACGTTTAATTTTCTTATTTAAAATCATTTTATCAACGTATTCTTTTTCCTGTTCATTATTATGTTTATGGCCTTTCTTAAGAATATAATTACTTAAGAAACGCTGTATCTTTGAATCAAAATAATGTGTTTTAGATTCTATAAAGAAATCAAAACCATGAATTATAACATTATCAAAATATCTTAATCCCCATAATATAGCATATAGTCCAGTTGTAGGCCTATCATGATCCATTATATTTTCATATTCTATTATTTCATTTTTAGGTACTACTTTAAATTTATCTCGATCTAATTTTAATCTTTTTGATACATAGTTAACTACATTATCTTTCTTCTTACTTAAAATTGACGAGGGGATAAAGACCAATATCTTTTTTGGATATTTATCTCTTTTTTTTAGTTTACTATTTGCACCATTCAACCAAATATCTGTCCTATTACCCAGATATTTTTCATAGCCTTTAATCTTGTAGTTATTTATTCTAGCAACTTGACCATACTGATTAATATAATTTCCTAATTGGTGATTCATAACAGAAGCACCATTACCTATAATTAAAATAGTATTATTTTTCATAGATAGATTTTTCTGGAAATATTTTTTTCAAATTATTTATTGATATTCTTTTTGCAGACATTGTAGCACCTGGGGAATCATTAACACAGAAAGTTAATGGTGTATATTTCATTACAGCATCAAATTTACTCTGTATTTTATTGTCAGTTAGAGTTAAAGGAATAAATACATAGTCCCTACCTTTTCTAAGAAAAAAGAATCTATACCTTAAAAGATCTCTTCTAATAGGAGCCATATAAAATGGAGAGGTTATTTTTTTTGATATTAAATAGAATGCATGCAAGGACATAATCCAAGTATCAGAATTATCTCTAAATTGATTTTTCAAGGTTTCCTTAAAAACATCTGAAAATTTTTGTTCAAGCTCAAATAATATTTTTTTATTTAATGACTTAACAGAGTGTCTTAAATCTTGAGTTATTATAGTTCCATATTTTTTATGTATAAGATTTCTACTATTTAATACTGCTCTTTGATGGGGGTTATCTTTTCTAAGAGATTTTATATTAAGTAATCTATCTGGATTTCTTTTCTCCTTTATTTTTGACATAAATAATTTTGGTATATTATAATCATGGAAAAAATCAGATTTCTTAGTTGGTCTCCCTATAAAAAAATCATCATTAAAAGATAAAAAGTTTTCAGATAGATTATTTATATGATGCAATTTCATCTCAATAGCATTAGAATTGAAACATGGTGTTTCTTCTCTTTCAAATAATTCTTTATGATCAATTATTTTTAAATTAGTGTTAGATTGATTTAACCAATTAGGAGTTTGCTCATCTGTAACTAAATAAATATTTTGAACCCAAGGACAAAATTTATGAATAGACCTTAAAGAGTATTTTAGCTCTTCATTATCAAGAAACCTTTCATCTCCACTGACTTCTTCTGATTTATGAAATGAACTATAGGCTTTTAAAGTATTATTCTTTTTAGCTATCCAATTTTTATCAGAGCCGTCAACCCATGTATAGACTATATCAACGGGATAATTATTGTATTCTTTATCCATTTATATTTTTTGTATATTTTTATTAACTAATTCAAGATCGCTTTTAAAATCTATTTCCATACAAAAAGAATCTGATATATCTATTGGGGATAATTTAAGATTCCTTTTAACCATAATTTCTAGAGCATGTTCAAAATAATCATTTTGATTACACTCTTCTAATGCTTTTTTGAATTCTGTTAAATGAGCTTTAGATATTCTATTAATTCCCACAGCCTCTCCTAGACCATTGCTAACAACTTTGGATACTTGATTAATATAACCGTTAGGATCAACTGTATATTTTATTTCTTCTTCACCAACTGACATCGTATTAACAAGCATACAAGATTCATTGAAATTCATAATAGGTTCTAAGACCATTTTATTAAATACAACATCACCATTAATCCATATTATATCTTCATCATAGATTTTTGCTAAGCCAAGCATCAAGCTTTTTGCAGTATTTGTTTCGCTATAGTGTTTATTATAAATAGTTTTATAATTAGGAAATT
>CAYVBB010000109.1:0-217 GCA_964448515.1 uncultured bacterium
ACTACAAAATCAATAATTTTATTTGGCTTATACAAATCAATAAAAGTATAAGCTCCTTTATTAAGAACATCTTCTAAGCTATTATCTATAAATAAATTATGAGATCTACTATTAAATAAAAGATTTAGCTGTTCTACGATCAAACTTAATTTTGGTTTATTTTTATTACCTGTACATAAAACATTCATTATTTTATCTTTTTCTTTTTAAAAATATT
>CAYVBB010000109.1:227-5112 GCA_964448515.1 uncultured bacterium
CCTTAAAAATGAAATTAATTGCCTTTGACCTGTAGATAGCATAATACCCCTTTCGCCAACAATATAATTATATTTTCCAGGCAATGATTCAATGAGTTGATGTACACCTATTTCTTTAGCAGCACTTATAACGTCAGATACAGTTATTTTATCATCGATATCATTCAATTTTTCTTTACAATACTTTGACAAATATGTTCCTCTTTCAAAAATTTCAAACATTTCTTCTAAACTAGTTGAATTATCTTGAATTTTTTCACTTAATTGTTCAAGCTCTACTAAAGCGTTCTCAAAGTTTTTAGGTTTTTTTTCATTCTTTTTAATCATTCAATTCCTTTACTTTTGCTTTTATATTTCCTTTATACATATCAATACTTATATTGTCATTTATATTCAAATTATCGTGATTTGTTATAATCTTATTATCTTTTCGTAAAATTGAATAACCAAGTTTTTTAATCTTAGTATCATCATATTTTTTAAATATTTTTTCATTAGAACTAATAAGATTAAATAAAGAGTCTTTTTTATTAATAATTGACCTGTATAATAAATTGTATATAAAAAACACTTTTTCTTTTCTTTTAATAACAAAGTCTGTTTCTAAATAGTTTTTCAAAATATTGCTAGAACTATTTAATCTATTTTTTTCATTTTTAATAAAGTTCACTATCTCTAAAAATATTCTATCATAATCATAATTAATTTTATCTTTCAGTTTAGATGAAGAAATACAACATCTCTCTGCAGCTTCTGACGGAGTCGATGCTCTTAAGTCTGATACAAAATCAGATAACGTAAAATCAGTTTCGTGACCTACAGCTGAAACAATTGGTATCTTAGATTTGAAAATTTGCCTAACTAATCTTTCCTCATTAAAAACAGATAAATCTTCAATACTACCACCTCCTCTAGCTAAAATAATAACATCAATATAATCTAACTGATTAAAATCATCAATAGATTTACATAAATTATCTACAGCAGCATTACCACTAACCCTTGAATTAATTAAAAATAATTTAACATAGGGTGACCTACGTTTAATAATATTTCTTATATCGCTTAATACTGATCCTTCTAATGATGTTATTATTCCTATATTTTGCACATAAGTTGGAATTTTCTTTTTATAATTAGAATCAAACAACCCTTCTTGATTAAGCTTCTCTTTGATTTTTGAATATTTAAGCCATAAGTCGCCTTGGCCTTTTAAAAAGATATTAGAAATTTTAAATTGATAATTTCCTTTAAAAGTATATATATCAGCAGATCCATTTATAGTAACCTCCATTCCTTCAACAATATTTGGAGCTAATTGATAATCACAGACACAAGATAATTCAGATTTTGAATCTTTAAGTGTAATATATGTATATCCAGAAGGATATTTTTTTAAAGATGAAATTTCACCAGTTACCCATACATTTGATAATTCTTTTCTTAGGATATCTGATGAATAATTATTTATTTGAGTTACAGTATATATTAATTGATTATTCATTGTATAAAAAAGCCCATCCATAAATAAATATTTATAGATGGGCAAAAACTAAATCATAAAATAATTTTTATCTTACTTTCTTTTTATGTCTATTTGAACGTAAACGTTTTTTACGTTTATGCGTATTCATTTTTTTCTTTTTTCTCTTTTTACCACAAGGCATAAATTAAAATCCTCTTATTATTTTTTTATTTACATACTCTTTTAAAATCTTTGAAACTTTAAAAAAAGGAATGTAGCGATCATCCAAATCAACAATTTCATTTGTTAGTGGATTTCTTGCTTTTCTTGCATTCCTTTTTTTTGTTATAAAACTACCAAAACCTCTTATTTCAATTTTTTCTCCCTTTGATAAGGAAGTTTTAATAGAATTAATAAAACTATCAAGAAATAACTCTACCTCAACATTAGTAAAACCAGTTTCTGAAGAAATTTTTTTAATAATATCTAATTTTGTCATATTTTATTAATTCATTATAAACATAGGTATTAAATAATTTTTAAAAGATAAGTAATCATAAAAATTTATAAAATTATTTAAAAAGCTATATTTTTCATATTCAGGATATACCAAATTTATATCACCTGATATATTAGCTAAATTCTTTGATATGTCCAAAGCATCTTCAAAAGTACCAATTCTATCAACTAGACCTATTTGCATAGCTTGATTCCCTGTAAAAATTTGTCCTTGTGCATATTCTTTTAATTGATCTAATGAAATATTTCTCTGTAATGAAACTTCACTCATAAATTGTTCATGCAGATCATCTATCACTTCATTAAAATATATATCATCATTCTCAGTATTATATCTATATGGACTACCAGAATCTTTATATTCACCACTTTTATAAGTATTAAAGTCAATTCCTAAATTATTTAATAAATTTTTAGCAATAGGATAACTCATGATAACTCCAATTGAACCAATTATTGAACCAGAATTAGTTACGATAAGATCTGAACCAATAGCTATGTAATAACCTCCAGATGCGGCTATATTATTAACAGATGTAATAATTGGCTTTTTCTTATCTTTTTTTAATTGATAAACCTTCTCATAGATTTCCTGACTTGGAGCTACACTACCACCAGGACTATTAATTCTTAATATAATTGCTTTAATATTAACATCTTTATTAAATGAATCTAATGCTTTTACAATCTTCTCTGATTCAATAATAACACCATCTATATTTACAACTGCAATATTATTTAAGTTATTATCTTTTGAATTAAAACTTATTAAAAATAATATAAATACTGAAAATAGTATTATAAGGGTTTTCTTTGATATATATTTTAAAATCATTTATAAATAACTAATTTTTGACCTACTTTTATAAAATCACCTTTTAAATTATTCCATTTTTTAATTTTGGAAACCTTCGTTTTATACTTAACAGCTATTCTACTAAGAGAATCACCTCTTTTAACTTTATAAATATGCTTTGTAGGTTGTTTTTTATACTTAGATTTATCTCCTACCGGAATTTTAATAATCTTTCCCATCCTCAGCGGTTTATTCCTATCTAAATTATTCAATTCACAAATAGCTGTTATTGTAGTATTATGTCTTGTTGCTAACAACCAATAACTTTCTCCTGATTTAACTTTATGGCTGATTACATATGTACCTTCCGATTTTGCCTCAGGTATTAATGCAAATAGTGAATCAAAAGATGTATTGCAACCAAATGGCATTTTAAATTTATATGGACTATTTCCATTTACATAGACAATATCTCTTAACAGTTCTGAATTATATTGCTTTAAAACTTTAGTACTTATACCACTACACTTAGAAATATCCTCTATTTTAACAGATTTTTTTATATCAATAACATCCCATTTAAAATATTCATCAGGAGTAACTTTAAAATTATATTTCTCTGGATTTTTCGATATAAAAATTATTGCTAAAATACTTGGAATATAATTCTGAGTTTCCTTTGGTAAATTTTTAAGTTCCCAAAAATTTCTTGTATTAAAATAATTAATATGTCTTTGAACTCTTGTTTCACCACAATTATATGCAGCAAAAGCTAAATACCAATCATCAAATTGTTTATGTAATCGTTTTAAATATTTACAAGCTGCTCTTGTAGATTTTTCAATATCTCTTCTTTCATCAATGTAATAATTTTTTTCAAGTCCAAAAACTTTAGCTGTACTAGAAATAAATTGCCATGGGCCGACTGCTGAAGCATATGATTTTGCATCAGTTTTTAAACCACTTTCAACCATTGCGACATAAAATATTTCAGGAGGCAATCCTTCTTCTTTCAATATAGGCAAAATAATTTCTTTAAATTTATCTTCTCGATTTAACCATTGTTGAATATAAGGTCTTCCTTGATTTTGGTAGTATTTAATTATACTAGCAACCTGTTTATTATAAGTAATAGGGACATGCCCTTCAATTATTTCCACAGTCTCTTCAATATCAATTATATCATATAAATTTTGACTATATATATATTCCTCTAATTTATCCTTAAATACTGCAGTAGATAAACCAGATTTAGTATGATCAACAGAGCTTACTTTATTATCGTAATACTCAATAGAAGCCGATAATATATTTTGATATTTAACTTTTGCAATCTCAGGAACATTTTTACTTATTTCTTCTAATTGAGCTAGTGCCTTAAATAAATTATCAAAATAATACAATGTATTAATAGTATCACCTCTCAAATCAGATATTATAGCATCAGCATAAAATAATTTTGATTCATTTAATAACTGTTCGAATAAATTATCTTCCTGAAACTCTAATGAATCAGACAAAGATAAATTATCATAAGAATTTTCTTGAGTTGTATCAGGGACTAAATCTTGTGAAAATAATAATGTTAAAAAAATAGAAAAAAAATGTAGTATTTTATTCATAATTAATATATTTATTTAAAATTGCAGGAATTTTTATTTTACCATGATTATCTTGGAAAGTCTCAAGTAATGCAACCATTAGACGTGGTGTTGCTAATCCAGAACCATTTAAAGTATGTAATAATTCTAATTTATTAGTTTCTTTATTTCTAAACTTAATATTACCTCTATTTGCTTGAAATGACTCAAAATTTGAACAGCTTGATACTTCTAAATATTTTTTTTCATATGGAGACCAAACTTCAATATCATAACACTTAGCTGCAGAAAACGATAAATCACCAGTTGCCAAAGAAATAACTCTGTAATGAAGATTTAATTTCTGTAATATCATTTCAGCATCATTTAAGAGTAATTCTAATTCATTATATGATTTATTCCTAATTTCATATAATCTACTAATTTCTGAATTATCTAATCCTTTTTTAGAAAGATTCAATTTTATTTTATTTATATTATTTGAATATTTTGAATATTCAGAAT